>USEE01000008.1 GCA_900553645.1 uncultured Eubacteriales bacterium | reverse complement strand
GGATACGCTTCAGCAGACGCAGAAGGTCAAAAAGACTACGCTTACGTTCGCGCCCGAGGCCGGTTCACAGCGCCTGCGCGATGTAATAAACAAGGGCGTTACCGAGGAGGATTTGCTAAAAAGCGTGCGCGACGCGTTCGAGGGCGGCTGGAGCAGCATAAAACTGTACACGATGCTGGGTCTGCCTACCGAGAATACGGGCGATCTGGACGGACTTGTCAAGCTGGCGCGCGACGTAATCGACCAGTACTTTGCCGTGCCGCGTGAGCAGCGCGCTCGTGGACTGCGCGTGGCGGTGTCCACGTCCACGTTCGTACCCAAGCCGCATACGCCTTTCCAGTGGGCGCCGCAGGACACGCTCAAAATGATCGACGAAAAGCAGCATTATCTGATAGGCCAGTTCCGCAACATGAAGTATGTAGACTACAAGTACCACGAGAGCGAAGTCAGCGTGATGGAGGCCTGTCTCGCGCGCGGCGACCGGCGCATATGCAGGGTGCTGGAATACGCGCATCAGCTGGGCTGTCATTTTGACGGCTGGAACGAGTATTTCAGCTACAAGAACTGGATGAAGGCGTTTGAAATGGCGGGACTTGACCCGGCGTTCTACGCCAACCGCGAGCGCGCCGAGGACGAGGTACTGCCGTGGGATCACATCGACGCAGGCATGACCAAGGAATTCCTGCTGCGCGAAAAGCACAAGGCCGAGCGCGGTGAGACCACGCCCGACTGCCGCAAGGGCTGTCAGGGCTGCGGACTGCAGCGATATGAGGGGGCGTGCCGCAAGTGAGGATTCTGTTCGAGTTCTATAAAGGGCCGCGGCTCAGGTTCGTATCGCTGCTTGACATGCAGCGGCTTATGCAGCGCGCGCTCAGGCGCTCAGGCCTGCCGATACGCTATTCGGGCGGCTATTCGCCGCACGCGGCGATGTCGTTTGCGTCTGCGCTGGGCGTAGGCTCATGGAGCAGCTGCGAGGTGCTGGACGTCAAGATGGAGCGGGAGTGTCCGCTTAAAGAGGCGTTCGATCGCATGAATGCTGCATTGCCCGACGACATGCACATAACTCGCGTATCGTCGGTCGAGGACGGCCACACGGCTTCGATGGCTAAGGTCAGGTGGGCCGACTATGCGATAACGCTGCCGGAAGAATACGCATCGCTTGCCGACGCGGCGCGCGAATTGCTGGACGAAAAAGAGATAAAGATAATGCGCAAGGGCAAGGCGGGCACGCATGAGATGGACGTGCGGCCGCTGATAGCCTCGCTTACGACTGAAAGCAGGCCGGACGGAGGCGCAGTGGTTTACGTGCGGCTGGGTCTGAGCGAGCAGGGCACGCTGAAGCCGGATCTGATGATGAATCTGGCGGCCGAGCGGCGCGGCGTTGAGATAGAGCCGGGCGCGCTGGACATAGAGCGGCGTGCGCTGCTGACCGGCGACGACCCGGCGGGCGCACGCCCAATAATCACCGACGGCGTGATTGAAACGTATCCCGCGTGACGCGGGCGCTTAGTCGGAGGAAACGCAAATGGCGATTGATATAATAGTCGAATCCATGTACGGCCGCACGCGCCTGGCCGTAATGGAGGACGGCCGCCTGCGGGAGATGTACACCGAACAGGCGGGCAGTGAAAAACTGGTGGGCAACATATACATGGGGCGCGTGGAAAACGTACTGCCGGGTATGCAGGCCGCATTTGTGAATATCGGTCTGGACAAAAACGCATTCTTATACGCGGGCGATCTGAAGCCCGGCCCGGACTGCGGCTTTGCCGACACCAGCGTTAACGCGGCACAGATACCTATACAAAAGCTGGTCAAAAACGGTCAGGAGATAATGGTGCAGGTCACAAAGGAACCGGGCGGCGCGAAAGGCCCGCGCGTGTCCACGCACATAACCCTGCCGGGGCGCGCGGTGGTGCTTATGCCAACGGTCGAATACGTGGGCGTGTCGCGACGCATCGACGAGGAGGAGCGCGAACGCCTGCGCGAACGCATGACTGCACTTAAACCCGAGGGCATGGGCGCGATAGTACGCACCGCGGGCGCGGACGCGACCGACGATGACCTGCGCGCCGAAATCGAGCAGCTTAGCGAAAAGTGGCGCGAAATCAGCCTGCGCGCCCGCCATACCAGCGCGCCTAAGCTGATACATGTGGACGAGACGCTGATACGCCGCGCGGTCAGGGATATAATGCTAAAGAGCGATAACGCACGTATGCTGATCGAGGACGAAAGGTGCTACCAGGAAGCGCTCGCCGCCGCGAACGAGTGCGCGCCCGGACTGAGCAGCCGCATAGAGCGCTACACCGGCAAGCGGCCGCTGTTTCTGCTGTACGATGTGGCGACTCAGGCCGAAAAGGCGCTCACGCGGCGCGTATGGCTAAAAAGCGGAGGATTCCTTGTGATCGACCACGCCGAGGCCATGACTGTGATAGACGTAAACACCGGCAAGTTCGTGGGTTCGAGCGGGTTGGAGGACACGGTTGCGCGGCTTAACTTGGAAGCCGTGGGCGAGATAGTGAACCAGCTGCGCTTGCGCGACGTGGGCGGCATCATTGTTATAGACTTTATAGACATGGTCTCGCAGGAAAACCGAGAACGCGTCGTGGCGGCGCTTAAAGAGGCGCTTTCGCACGACCGCGCCAAGAACAACGTGGTGGGATTTACCGGGCTGGGCATGTTGGAGATGACGCGCAAGAAGGTGTTCCATTCATTGCGCGGCCAGCTCACGCGCCCCTGCCGCGAATGCCGCGGCGAGGGCTGGGAATACACGCCGGACGTTATCGCGCGCCGCGCGTTGATGGCCGTGCGCGACCGCGACTGCGACTTTGAGGAAAAGCCGCTGCTTATCCGCGCATCGGGCGAGGTTGTGCGCGCGCTTGGCGATATAGGCGTGAGCCGAAACGCGCCGGTATACGTGATGGAAGCAAACAACGTGCGCGGATATGATATAAGCCAGATTCAGGACGATGCGCCCAAGGGCGCGCGCCGCCTGAAACCTTATCGGGAGGACGTAAGATGAACGAAACGCCGCGCGTCACGATAGACGCGATTAAGGCCGAACCGCGCCTTAAAGGCAAGCGGTATCACATAGTAACATACGGCTGCCAGATGAACGCGCACGACAGCGAGACAATCGCCGGTATGCTGGAACAGATGGGCATGACCGAGGCCGCCGCGCGCGAGGACGCGGACTTCGTGCTGTACAACACCTGCTGTGTGCGCGAAAACGCCGAGCGCCGCGCGCTGGGCAACGTGGGCTGGCTCAAGGAGCTTAAAAAGGTCAAGCCCGAGCTTATCGTGGGCGTATGCGGCTGTATGGTGCAGCAGGATGGCATGGCGCAAAAGCTGATAAAGCGCTATCCGTTCGTGGACATCGCGTTCGGCACGCATAATCTGCCCGAACTGCCGGGCATGTTTAAGAAGCTCCTCGACAGCCGCGAGCGCGTGGTCAGCGTGCTGGACACCGACGGCATGATCGCCGAGGGTCTGCCGGTCAAGCGCGCGGGCGGGCTGATGGCCTACGTGACGATAATGTACGGCTGCGACAACTTCTGCTCGTATTGCATAGTGCCCTACGTGCGCGGCCGCGAGCGCTCGCGCCTGCCCGAGGACATACTGCGCGAGGTAGAGCAGCTCAAGACCGAGGGCGTTAAGGAAATCATGCTGCTGGGCCAGAACGTAAATTCCTACGCGGGCGGCGGCATCGACTTTGCCGAACTGCTCAGGCGTGTGGACGACATAGGCATCGAGCGCGTCAGGTTCATGACGTCGCACCCCAAAGACCTGTCCGACCGCCTTATCGACGTTATGGCAAACTCCAAACACATCTGCCATCAGCTGCACCTGCCCGTGCAGCACGGCAGCAACCGCGTGCTCAGCGCGATGAACCGCTGCTATACGCGCGAACATTATCTTGGCGTGGTCAAGCGCCTGCGCGACGCAATGCCCGACATCGGCCTTACAACCGACCTGATTGTAGGATTCCCCGGCGAGACTGAGGAGGACTTTAATCAGACTATCGACCTGGTGAGGCAGGTGCGGTACGACTCGGCCTATACATTCATATACTCGCCGCGTCAGGGCACCGTGGCCGCCGAAATGCCGAATCAGGTGGATGAGGAAACTGCCAAGCGCCGCATACACGAGCTGATTGCGTTGCAGGAGCAGATCACCGCCGAAACATACGCGGCGCAGGTGGGTCATGTTGAAAACGTGCTGTGCGAGGGCGTGTCCGCGCGCTCTGAACGGCAGATAACCGGCCGTACCCAGCGCGGCATAACCGTCAACTTCGACGGCAGCGCCGACATGGTGGGCAGTGTGGTGCCGGTCATGATAACCGGCGCGGGGCACAATACCTTAAAGGGCAAAATCGCGCCCGCAGAATAAAATACGTTAATTGCGTAAGCGGCGCAATGCCGCGCGATTAAATGGTAAACCAATTTATTTAAGGAGGCTAATCAAAATGGACGAGAATAACAAGAGCGTACAGGAAGTATTTGAAAAAACTCATGCGCTGGCGCACGCGCTGCTGGACAGCGACGTGTATCAGGCGATGAAGACCGCTGAAGAGCAGGCTATGGTCGATCCCGACGCGGGCAAGGCCATGACCGAGTATCTGGAGCACAAGAGCGCGGTTGAAGAGCTGCTGGCTCAGGAAAACCCCGACTCCGCCCAGCTGAACGCGCACTCTACCGCAATGGACGAGATCCAGAAGCGTATGCAGGACATCCCCTCCATCGCCAACATGACCAGCGCGCGCAACGAGTTCTCCAACCTCATCGCGCAGGTTAACCAGATCATCTCGTTCGTAATCACCGGCGAGATGGGCGGCTGCGATTGCGGTGACGAGGGCTGCAGCGGCAGCTGCTCCAGCTGCGGCGGCGGATGCGGCCACGTACATTAATCGATAAACGCTTTGCCGCGGCCTAAAAGCCGCGGCATACATGTCCATCCGGCCCGCACGAGGGCCGGGCGAACTGTCATTGCTTTTTTTACAGATTGAGGCGGCGCATATGCGCTCTGGCCTCCGGGAGGTACTTAAATGGGCGTTACGCCTATGATGCAGCAATACCTGAATATAAAAAAACAAAACGGCGACGCGATTTTGTTTTTCAGGCTAGGCGACTTTTACGAGATGTTTTTTGACGACGCGATAACCGCATCGCGCGAACTCGACCTTACGCTGACCGGCAAGGACTGCGGGCTTAAAGAGCGCGCGCCCATGTGCGGCGTACCGTATCACGCGGTCGAGGGCTATGTGGCAAAGCTGATTAAGAAGGGCTATCGGGTAGCAATATGCGAGCAGATGGAAGACCCCAAGCTCGCCAAGGGCCTGGTCGAGCGGCAGGTAATCCGCGTAATCACGCCCGGCACGGTGATCGAACAGGCCATGCTGGACGACCGATCCAATAACTTCCTCGTGAGCGTATGTCTGGACGGCGACGCGGCGGGACTGGCGCTGTGCGACGTATCCACAGGCGAATTCAGCATATACCAGATCGCCGGCGCGCTGGATCAGCTTATGCAGGAACTAAGCCGCATAAGCCCGTCCGAGATAATCGCAAACGCCGAGGCGCGGCGCTTCAAAACCGCGATAAGCGCGCCCGTGCCGCTGGGCGAATTCGACGACGAGGCATATCTTGAGGAAAATGCCGAAGAGGCGCTGAAGGCGCACTTCCCGCAGAGCGACCTTAATCAGGAGGACATACGCGATCTGGACGTGGCGCGGCGGGCGGCGGGCGCGCTGATACAATACCTGACCAGCACGCAAAAAAACAGCCTGCAGCACATCGATCACATCGCGCTTTACCGGCGCAGCGCGTACATGACGCTCGACCCGACCGCGCGGCGCAATCTGGAGCTGACCGAATCGCTGCGCGACAGGAAGCGGCGCGGCTCTCTTTTATGGCTGCTGGACAAGACCTGCACCACGATGGGCTCGCGTATGCTGAAGCTCTGGATAGAGCAGCCTTTGCTCAACGAGCGCGACATAACCGCGCGGCAGGACGCGATTGAATTCATGCTGACCCAGCCGATGGCTGCCGACGAACTGCGCGAGAAGCTGAAGCAGGTGTGCGATCTGGAGCGTATGCTCTCGCGTTTGGCATACGGCACGCTCAACGCGCGCGATTGTCTGGCGCTCAGGCGCTCGTTCGAGGTGCTGCCCGACATCGCGCGCACATTGGATGACTGCCACGCCGAAGGATTGCTCAGCCATGCGCGCGCGATGATATGCGACATGGACAAGCTGTGTAGGCTGCTGACCGACGCGATAAGCGAGGACGCGCCGGTTACGCTGCGCGAGGGCGGGCTGTTCAAGGACGGCTTTAACGAGCAGCTGGACGCATACCGCACTGCGTCGCGCGAGGGCAAGCACTGGCTGAGCAAGCTGGAGGCCGACGAGCGCGAAAAAACCGGCATAAAGAACCTTAAAATCGGCTTCAACCGCGTGTTCGGCTACTACATAGAGGTCACAAAGAGCTTTGCGGACAAGGTGCCGTACCGCTATGTGCGCAAACAGACGCTGGCGGGCGCGGAGCGCTATACCACGCAGGAGCTAAAGGACATAGAGGACAAGGTGCTCGGCTCGGAAGAAAAGGCCGTGCAGCACGAATACAACCTGTTCCAGCAATTGCGCGAGGCGATGCTGACCCAGATCGACCGCATCAAGTCTACGGCCAGCGCGCTAAAGCAGCTCGACTGCATACTGTCGCTTACTCAATCCGCCGACGAGTACGGCTATGTGCGTCCCAAGCTAAACCGCGAACACCGGCTGTTCATACGCGACGGCCGTCACCCGGTCGTGGAACAGGCATTGACCAGCGGCGAAAGCTTTGTGCCCAATGACACCGACATGGATTTGGGCAAACGCATGATGATAATCACCGGCCCCAACATGGCCGGTAAGAGCACGTACATGCGACAGGTGGCGCTGATAGTGCTAATGGCGCAGATAGGCAGCTTCGTGCCCGCGCACGAGGCCGACATATGCCTGACCGACCGCATATTCACGCGCATAGGCGCGAGCGACGACCTGTACGGCGGTCAATCCACATTCATGGTCGAGATGAGCGAACTGAGCCAGATACTCGCGCACGCGACCGCCGATTCACTGATAATACTGGACGAGATCGGGCGCGGCACCAGCACTTTCGACGGCATGTCGATCGCGTGGGCCACGGTCGAGCACATCGCCGATATGGAAAAGTGCGGCGCACTGTGCCTGTTTGCGACGCATTATCACGAACTGGGCGAGCTGGAGGGCAAGATCGACGGCGTGGTGGGCTGCTGCATAACCGCCAAGGAGCGCGGCGACACGATAATCTTCTTGCGCAAATTGCAGCCCGGCGGCGCGGATAAGTCGTATGGCGTGGCCGTGGCGGCGCTGGCGGGACTGCCCGCAGACGTGACCGCGCGCGCCCGCGAGATAATGGCTAAACTTGAGGTGGCCGAGATCAACAAGACGTCGATAAGCGCCAATATTCTGTCCGACGGCGCGCACGGCCAGACCCAGCTGACAATGGCCAACTTCGAGTCTATGGCGATAGTGGACGAGCTGTGCGACATGGACGTGATGAGCATGTCGCCCATCGACGCGCTGAACAAGCTGTACCTGCTGCGCGAAAAGGCGCGCAACACGCTGAAGTAAAGGAGGGCGCGTATGCCGATAAGGGTGCTGGACGCAGTGACGATAAGCAAGATTGCCGCGGGCGAGGTGGTGGAGCGGCCCGCGTCCGTGCTGAAGGAACTGGTCGAAAACGCGCTGGACGCGGGTGCGCGCCACATTACCGTGGAGCTGCGCGCGGGCGGCATCGATTACATCCGCATAACCGACGATGGCTGCGGCATACCCGCCGAGCAGGTGCGCATGGCGTTCGAGAACCACGCAACCAGCAAGCTGCGCGAGGTCAAAGATCTTGTGGACGTAAGCACGATGGGCTTCCGCGGTGAGGCGCTGCCCTCGATTGCCGCAGTCAGCCGCGTCGAGATGACCACGCGCGCGCGCGGCGCGGATACCGGCACGCGCATAACGCTGGAGGCGGGCAATGTGCTGGACGTACAGCCTGCGGGCTGCCCCGACGGCACGACGGTGCAGATGCGCGACCTGTTCTTTAACCTGCCCGCGCGGCGCGCGTTCCTCAAAAAGCCCGCAAGCGAGGCGGGCGCGTGCATCGACACCATGTCGCGCTTGGCGCTGGGCAATCCGAATGTCGCCATACGCATGACCTCGAACGGCAAGCTGGCGTTCCGCACGCAGGGCGACGGCGTGCTGCGCCACGCGGTAATGGCCGTGTACGACCGCCAGACCGCCGAAAACATGCGCGAGGTGGATGGCTCTATCGGTTCGCTGCACATATCCGGGCTGATAGGCGTGGGCTCGTGCGCCAAGGCCAGCCGCGCACACCAGCACTTTTTCGTAAACGGCCGCGCGATACGCTGCCCGATGCTGAGTCAGGCGCTCGAACAGGCGTGCCGCGGGCGCGTGCTGATAGGCCGGTTCCCGATGTGCGCACTGAACATCGACCTGCCGCAAAGCTCGGTTGACGTGAACGTGCATCCGGGCAAGCTGGAGGTGCGTTTCCGCGACGAGGCGGGGCTGTTCACGGCGGCGGGCGTGCTGCTGGAGCAGGCGTTTTCGGACGAGAATATGTTAACGCCTGAACAGCCGACGCAGGAAGCCGCGCGTCCGGCGATATTCATCGAGCAGACTCAGCCGGCAACTGAACAGAAACCGCCCGAAGCTGTGGATAAGTCAGAAAACGCGGCTCAGGCAAAAGCACCTGCGGCTGTGGATAAGGTAGAGGAAGCGCCGCTTGACAACGCCGATGCGCTGAAGCTGGGCGTGGTAAGAGTGCCGCTTTCACAGCCTGAGCCGGACAGTATGGCTGTGCAGCCGACGAAACCTCTTGATCGTGCGGAGGTGGTCATGCCGCCGCGCATGACTGACGCGACTATAACAAAAAGCGGCGCATTGCGCATGAACGAAACCGCATATGCGCCCGCGCCGCCGGTAAGTATGCCGCGCGCCGAACAGCCCAAGGCTGTGGATAAAGTCGAAAGCAGACCCAAGCCCAAACCCGACAAGCAGTATACGCTGATGGAGGCGGCAGGACTGGAAGCGCCCGCTGAGGTGCGCAAGCCCGATTGGAATATAGTGGGCGTGGCGTTTGCCACCTACATACTGGTGCAGTCGGGCGACACGCTGTACGCGATTGACCAGCACGCGGCGCACGAGCGCATACTGTACGAAAAGTACATGAAGCAGTGGGAGAGCGGCGTGCAGAGCCAGATGCTGCTCACGCCGTACACAGTAACCGTGTCCGCCGCCGAAAAGGCGCAGATAATGGAAAACCGCGAATTGCTGAGTGAAGTCGGGTTTGAGATAGACGACTTTGGCGACCGCGACATACAGGTGCGCGCCGTGCCGCAGATAATGGGCGAACCTGATTTGAGGCCGTTCTTCCTGATGGGCGCGGCGGAACTGAAGCGGCTCAAGAGCGCGCCGCTGTCCGCGCGGCGCGACGCGATAATGCAGGCTGCCTGCAAGCATGCGATAAAGGGCGGCGACACGCTGGACAAGAGCGAGATAGAAGCGCTGCTCGACCAGATGCGCACCACCGGCGCGCCTGCCAGCTGCCCGCACGGCCGCCCGGTGATAATCGCTATACCCAAATCCGAGCTGGAAAAGCGTTTCTCGCGCATAGTGTAAAGGGGGCGGCAGAGTTTGGCAAGGCAGAGACTGATTGCGATAGCGGGGCCTACCGCCTCGGGCAAGACCGCGCTGTCGATTGAACTGAGCAGACGCATATCGGGCGAGGTGGTGTCGTGCGACTCCATGATGGTATACCGCGGCATGGACATAGGCACGGCCAAGCCCACGCGCGCTGAAATGGACGGCATGCCGCACCACATGATCGACGTGGCCGATCCGGCAGAAAATTACTCTGCGGCGCGCTACCGCGATGAAGCAAGGGCGGTAATAGCCGACATCGCGTCGCGCGGGCACATACCGATAATGTGCGGCGGCACAGGGCTGTACATCGATGCGGTTACGCGCGACATGTCGTTTGCGCGCACACCGGCGGACGATGAACTGCGCGCGCGGCTGGAGAAGGAGCTTAACGAGCATGGTGCACAGTCCATGCACGACCGCCTGAGCGAAATCGACCCGCCCACGGCGGCGCGGCTGCACGCCAACGACACGCGCCGCGTACTGCGCGCGCTGGAGATATACTATTCAACCGGCGCGCCCATGTCGCAAAGCGCCGAACGCACGGGCGAGAACCGCGAACTGTACGACCTGACGCTGATTGCGCTCAACATGCCGCGCGCGCGGCTGTACGACCGCATCAACCGCCGCGTGGATATGATGTGTGAACAAGGCCTATTTGAGGAGGTCGCGGGGCTTATCGCAAACGGCCTTACCCGCGAATGCACCGCGATGCAGGCGTTGGGCTACAAAGAGATTGCGCAGGCACTCGCTGGTGAGGTTTCGCGCGAAGAAGCGGTAAGCAACCTCAAACAGCGCACTCGCAATTACGCCAAGCGCCAACTGTCCTGGCTCAGGCGGGACACGCGCGTTAACTGGCTGGACATTGACGAAAACGACACCGCCGCGACGCTGACTGAGCGCGCAATTGCAATAATCAAGCGCGACGATGAAAAGTATCGCATAATGAATATGGAGGAATTACGATGAACTATACCGACGCCGCCATGCCCGAGATAAGCGCGGGCGTGCGCGCCTTTGTGGACGAATGCGAGCGCGAATGCGCCGATGTGTTTAAGGCGCTGGACGAGATTGAAAAGTACAATACCGAAAAGGTGCTGCTGGCGTTTCAGCGGCACCGCATAGCGCTCAGGCATTTTGCACCGTCCAACGGATACGGATACGACGACATAGGCCGCGACACGCTGGACAGGCTGTATGCCGATATAATGGGCGCGGAGGACGCGCTGGTGCGCCCGCAGATCGCGTCGGGCACGCACGCGCTGGCGCTGTGCCTGCAGGGACTCACCAGGCCGGGCGGCAAGATGCTGGCGGCTTCGGGGCGGCCTTACGACACGCTGGAGCAGGTTATCGGCCTGTCGGGCGAGCCGGGCATGGGTTCGCTGCGCGATTATGGCATAGGCTATGATGAAGTTGACTTAACCCCGGACGGCAAAATCGATTTGCCCGCAGTGCTGGCCAAGATAGACGACGACACCCAGCTCGTCACGTTCCAGCGCTCGCGCGGATACGCGTGGCGGCCCTGCCTGTCGGTGGATGACATAGGGGAGGCGGCGCGCGCGATTCACGCAAAGCGCCCCGACGTGTGCGTGATGGTGGACAACTGCTATGGCGAATTTACGCGTAAGATCGAGCCTACCGACGTGGATGTGGACGTAATCGCGGGTTCGCTCATCAAGAATCCGGGCGGCGGTATCGCGCCCACCGGCGGCTACATCGCGGGCAGGCATAAGTACGTAGAGATGATCGCCTACCGCCTGACATCGCCCGGAATAGGCCGCGAGGTCGGCTCGTACTATGCCAGCTATCAGCCGTTCTATCAGGGACTGTTCATAGCACCGCACATAACCATGCAGGCCGTCAAGACCTCTGCATTGGCTGCGCGCGTGTTCGGCAAGCTGGGCTACGACGTGAACCCCGCGTTCGACGCGCCGCGCGAGGACATCATACAGGCGATACGCTTCGGCGAGGCCGACAAGCTGATTAAGTTCGTTCAGGCGATACAGCTTGCCTCGCCCGTGGACTCGGAGGCATTGCCTGAACCGTGGGACATGCCCGGCTATCAGGATCAGGTCATAATGGCCGCGGGCACGTTCGTGGGTGGCTCGTCTATCGAGCTGTCGGCGGATTCGCCCATACGCCCGCCTTACATTGCGTATATGCAGGGCTCGCTTACGTTTGCGCATGGCCGACTGGGCATAATGTGCGCGCTGGAGCGGCTGGGCGGCATTAAATAAACAGCTTAATATAAAACGAAGGCAGACGCGATTTGCGCCTGCCTTTTGCGATGTGGTGGGAAAAATATGCTTTTTAGGATGTGCTCCCGCGGGATTATTGTGCCAGCGCGATGTACTCGGCCGAAGCCCAGCCCTCGAACACGCTGCCGTTGGCGGCAGTGAAGCGCACGCGCATCCAGCCGTTGGCAGTCTCAAGCACGGTCAGCGCCGAGCCGTTGGGCATACGGGTGATTATGCTGGCCGATGTAGACGCGCCGCTGCGCAGACGCAGTGCCGAACCGCTGGTGCTGATGCGCGCGTTGGTTTCGGGCGCGGTCGTGGCAGTGGGCACAGGCGCAGTCGTGGGCGCGGCAGTCGCCTTGAGGTACACGTCGGATACATAGCCCTCGATAACACTGCCGTTGGGGAGCATTGCGCGAATGTGGCTCCAACCGTTCTCGGTGGAGATAACCGTCACCTTGGAGCCGTCGGCCAGCTTGCCGATTACGGTGTTGCCGGTGCCCGCCGCACTGCGCACGTTAAGGCGCTTGCCGCCCGCGGACACTTCCTTGACCAATTCGGGCGCTGTGGTAGGCGCTGCCGGGGTCTCGATGGGAGCCTGAGTAGGCTCGGCGGTCGGCGCTTCGGTGGGAGCCGGGGTAGCC
Organism: uncultured Eubacteriales bacterium; assembly: GCA_900553645.1. The sequence goes on along the minus strand of USEE01000008.1, from coordinate 1,452 downwards.
GTCGGAGCGGGCGTTGCGGTGGGGTCGGGCTCATACGGCGGATACCACGGGGTGGGGGTTCTGGTGGGCTTGGGGGCTTCCGCTACGTCGAAGATTATCTTTATTGCCGGGTAGGGCTTGTTGCTGGGATTCTCCTCGGCCTCGTCGCAGGTTATCATCAGTTCGTAAGTCTTGGCCTGATCGAAGGTGAACTTCAGCAGATTGTTGTTGTCAGACATCTGCATATCCGCTGCATCCGGTCGGAAGTAGCCGCCTAGCCACTTATCGCCACGCTTGAACTGCCAGTTAATCGCGCCGCGCGGCATGGTTATGGTTGCAACGCCGTTTGTGCCGAGCTGGATGGGCTTGCTGTACTTGAGGGTGCGTATCAAGCCGTCAGTACCTTCATCGGTGAAGTAGTTGGAGTTAAAGCGGAAATCATCGATCGTGACTTCCTCAGTCTCTTCCGACTGCGCTTCAAACCTTACGCGGAAGCAGTCCTCGCCGTTGCCCCAGCCGTTTATCCAATAAGGATGCGGAGTGGTATCGTAGTCCTTAGGCTCAAGGTTGAAGCCGAATGAGAAATCGGCATAATCCCTGCTGTTATCCCAATCGAAATCCGCAGGCACGGTTATATCAAGAGTGTACTTGGCAACCGTGTTGTCGGCAGAATCTACCGGCGTGAGAGTAAAGTACTCCTCATCAAAATCGCCGAAGTCGGACACATGAGCGTCGGGGTCGTCAACCTTATTGCCCTCATTAAAGATGTACGCTTTAAGCGCCTTGTAGTCGGCATCGTCAATGGTTATCGGCTTGCCGTCGGAACGCTTTACGCTTATCGGGATGGACACTTTGGTTTCTTCGTCGGGCGTATAGTATACGGTGTATGGCCTTGAGGTATCGGGATCAAATCCGTTGATGTACAACTCTATTTCAGCGGCAAACCAGAAGCGAACCTTGAAGGAAAGTGACGGATTGTTCTCGCTGTAATAGGTCGCGTCGAGATAATAGAAGCCGATGTCGTTAAAATCAAGGTTGATCTTGCCGCCAGAGTAGGAGAAGCTGCAATCCCTGCGCGGGACGGGATTTACAAGCTTGAGACTGTTAGTATCGCAGACAAAATTCGAGTTTTCGCCAAACACGCTTATATCAAGGGTGGGCGGCGCAAACGAGAAGTTCAGGCTTGGAATGTCCTTGGACATCTGAATGTAATCGACGTTGTTCCATTCAAAAACTAGGGTGTCGTCTTCAACTCGCGGGTCGAAGAACTCGATGCCGGTGCTATTTATCGTTGTGCTGTCGGCGATGGCTTCAAAGTCATAGCCTTCTGCAATGCTTATCGCTATGTCGTAATGCGTAGAAATTTCGTCGCCGCCTTCGGCCGTGGATTTTACATCAATGCCAACCTTAAACTCGTCGCCAACCTTGCATTCATCGGACGCTTCATAATTCAGCGACCAAATGCTATTTCCG
>USEE01000007.1 GCA_900553645.1 uncultured Eubacteriales bacterium | reverse complement strand
GGCCGATGTGGGGCTTGCCGTTGGCCGTCGGCGGGCCGTCGTAAAACGTGAATACATCGCAGCCCTCGCGCTGGTCAATAGAGCGCTTGAATACGTCGCGGTCTTTCCAAAGCTGCGCGACGTCCTTTTCGCGTTCCACGAAATTCAGATCCGTGGAAACCTTGTCAAACATGCGTTTTCCTCTCCTTTGTCAGCGGTGCAAATTTGCGCCGCATATATCGCTTGCTTCCGCAGCGGAACGCGCCTGAAGCTTTATAGGGCATATATCAGACACATCCTAAAAAAAGACCTTCCATCCCAGTCATGGGACGAAAGGTCTTCGCGGTACCACCCAATTTGATGCATGAAAGCATCCTCTTAATGCGTACACCTGAAATTGGCAAGGCATACGCCGCCGCTGTACCGGGCGACACCCGTCCGAGCCTTAACGCGCATTGCGATTCAGCCGGCCGCTCCGGGGTGATGGCGTATATCCCGCGGCATGACCGGGCTTTCACCCTTCCCGGCTCGCTTTGCTGCCGCGCCAAATGGACTTACGCGTCCCCATCACTGCGTTTTAGCACAGCGGTGGGCATAATCCACCCCTGCGCCTGAAATGTACTTATATTATAAGCGCTGGCGGTGCCGGACAAAAGCATTTTCGCGTTAAGTTTAACGTTCGCCTTATACCTCGGCAAAGCCCTTTTTCAGGTCGTCCAGTATGTCGTCGATGTTTTCAAGACCCACCGACAGGCGCACCATGCCCGCGTTTATGCCCGCCGCGACCAGCTGCTCGTCGGTCAGCTGGCGGTGCGTCTCGCTGGCCGGATGCAGCACGCAGGTGCGTATGTCGGCCACATGCACCTCGTTCGAGGCCAGCTTCAGCGAATCCATAAAGCGCATTGCGGCTTCGCGTCCGCCCTTGATTACGAAGGAAATTACGCCGCTCGCGCCCTTTAAGTACTTCTTATAAAGCGGATAGTATTTGTCGCCTTCCAGCGCGGGATAGGACACGCTTTCCACCTTGTCGTTGGATTCGAGGTACTTGGCGACGGTCAGTGCGTTTTCACAGTAACGCGGCATACGCACGGCCAGCGTCTCAAGGCCGATATTGAGCAAAAACGCCGAATGCGCCGCCGGGTACGCGCCGAAGTCGCGCATAAGCTGCATACGCGCCTTGAGTATATAAGCCTTGTCGCCGTATGACTCGATATAGCGCAGTCCGTGATACGACTCGTCCGGCTCGGTCAGGCACGGGAACTTGCCGCTGGCCGCCCAGTCGAACTTGCCGCTGTCCACGATAACGCCGCCCACCTGAAGCGCGTGGCCGTCCATGTACTTGGTGGTGGAGTGCGTCACTATGTCTGCGCCGAACTCAAACGGTTTGCACAATACGGGCGTGGCGAACGTGTTGTCCACTATCAGCGGTACGCCGTGCGCGTGCGCCGCCGCGGCAAAGCGCTCTATGTCCAGTACGCTCAGCGCGGGATTGGCTATCGTCTCGCCGAACACCAGCTTTGTGTTGGGCTTGAAGGCGCGGTCAAGCTCCTCGTCGGTTGCGTCGGGCGACACGTATATGCACTCTATGCCCAGCTTCTTGAGCGTAAACGAGAACAGGTTAATCGTGCCGCCATAAATCTGCGTCACGCTTATCAGGCTGTCGCCCGCCTCGCATATGTTCAGTACGGCCATCAGGTTCGCGGCCTGTCCGGACGTGGTGCACATTGCGCCCACGCCGCCCTCCAGCGCCGCGATCTTGTCCTCGACCGCCATTACTGTGGGGTTTGCAAAGCGCGAGTATATAAGTGACTTTGTGGGGTCGTCGAACACCGCGGCCACGTCGGCGGTGGAGTCGTATACATAGGTGGTGCTTTGCACTATAGGCATCACGCGCGGCTCGCTGTTCTTGGGGGAGTAGCCCGCGTGCAGGCATTTTGTCTCGTCTCGCATATATGTGTTCCTCCGTAATGTGAATATATTATAGTAGGAATAGCCGCGCAGTCCGCACGGCGCTGAGCAGTCGCTTTATTAAGGCGGTCGATGTGAGCGGGTCTTACCAATCAATTATACTATACAGTGCTACGCGGCGGTAATACCGTTATGCCATAGCACATTATAGATGTAAGCTATACCTCGGACTTAACCGCTTCTGAGTTTAGACGCGCCACGAACGAATCGAACCCGACCATGCGCCGGGTGAGGTGAAGCTTCTTGCCGTCCTTGGCGGTGAGCGTAAGCGCGCGCACGCCCTGCGCGCCGTGGCTGAGTTCCACGCTATTTACATCTGAAAAGGCAATCGCGTACCAGCGACCCAGTGCAGGCTGCACGACCACGCGGCCTTTGCCCACGGCCACTAAGAATCGATTGGCCAACAGGTAGACATAGCCCGACGCGATGAGTATAATCGCAAGCAGTGCCCACAACGTGTACCCAACTGCGGCGAACTGAGGCAGCGCGTACCTCATCCATATCAGCGCCACGCCCGCCATATTAAGCGCCAGTGCGGGCATCAGCATCTCGCGCGGATACCCGACGGTAAGCTCCACGTCGACTGCATTCAGCCCGCACTTGCCCGCGCGCAGCGGAAACGCGCGCGTAAGCAGCATAACCGCCGCCGAAAGCGCTATCCACGCCGTCATAAGATTCGTCACGCGCCGCACCTCCCGCCTTAATATGATGAATCTATTGTATCACCGCTTTTGAATGCTGTAAAGGCCGCAGAAATATGTCTGAATATCGCGCTTTTGCTTGCATTCTAGGTGAAAAGCGAATACAATTTAAGCAGCAACGCATGGGGGACTGTTATGAAGAAAATGCGGGAAAGACTGGTCGTTAAAAAGGTTGCGCGCTGGTCTGTCATTATAAACGCGGTTCAAATATTGCTGATGCTGGGCATTGCGATCACCGTCATGCTGGGCGACGGCGTGGTCATATCAAATTACTATGTGCGCGCCGTGCTGGTGATCGCGGCGGGCGTAGTGTCGTGGGGCGCGTTCGTGGACATACGCGAGGCGCTCATGACTCAAAAGACCACCGTGCGCATGGATATGCTGGAGGATGCGCTGGAGCAATTAGAGCAGCTCAACATAAAGCTGCGCGGCCAGCGGCACGACTTCATGAACCATCTGCAGGTGGTATACAGCCTGATGGAGCTGAGCGAATACGACGAGGCAGTAAAGTACATCGAGCGCACATATGAGGACATAATCAGCGTGTCGAGCGTGATGAAAACCTCGTCGCCCGCGATAAACGCGCTGCTTATGAGCAAGGTGAGCGACGCGCGCGCAAATGGCATCGAGATGAACCTTAAAATATCGTCGCCGTATTCCGATCTGCCCATGGAAAGCTGGGAGATGTGCCGCGTGCTGGGCAACTTGCTTGACAACGCGATAGACGCGCTGGAGGGCGTTAAGGGCGGCCGCATAGATGTGGAGCTGACCGAGGATCTGCGCGCATACGGCTTTCGGGTGTTCAACAACGGCCCGGCGGTCAGCCCCGAGCACCGCGAGCTGATATTCCAGACCGGCTTTACCACCAAGTTAAAGGGCACGGGCATGGGACTATACATAGTGCGCACGATAATGCGCGAACATGGCGGCGATGTAACGCTGGAGACGGGCGACGCGGGTACGGCGTTCACAGGCACGCTGCCGCGCCAGCAGGCGAGCGAAATCGCGGCGCGGGAGGCCAAGGCGGAATGAAGATAAATAGCAGGTTGTCGCGCATAGTACCGGGCGCGGCGACTGCGTTTACCGTGCTGGCGGCGCTTATGTGGGCGCTTAAAGCGGCGACGGGCGGCGAAACATGGTTTACGCTGGCGCTTACGTTTACGGCTACGGCGTATCACTTCTGGATGCGGCTGTGCGTCGGCTTTTCGATAAGGCCGTTCACGCCGCGCATAAATCCCGACAATTTCTGGTTCAGACAGCGCGCGTGGGAAGCGCCGCTTTATCGCGCATTGCGCGTGCACAGCTGGAAGGGGCATATGCCTACCTATATACCCGGCGACTTTACGCTGGCTAACGGCGCGGATAATCTGGTTAAGACGATGTGCGCGGCAGAGCTTATCCATGAAGTGATCGTGGTAATGGGCTATGCGACGCTGCTGTTGGCGCTGCTGTGCGAGGACAAGGCAGAAAATCTAATGATATTCGGAATAACGGCGTTTGTCGCCGGATTATTCGATATGACGTTTGTGGTTATGCAAAGATACAATCGACCGCGCGTAAGGCGAATAGTGGAGCGACAAGCCGCCCGCAATGCGCGCATACTGAATAAAGTGGAGGAATGACAAATATGATGAAAAACGATGGATTCGATACCATCCGTCACGACGTGGATTTGTGCGTGGTGGGCGGCGGACTTGCGGGTCTGTGCGCGGCGGTATCGGCGGCGCGGCACGGCGCACATGTGGCAATTATGCAGGAGCGCCCCATGCTGGGCGGCAATGCGTCCAGCGAGGTACGCATGTGGGTATGCGGCGCGCACGGCCCCAACAACCGCGAAACCGGATTGGTGGAGGAGCTTAATCTGGAAAACCTTTACCGCAATCCGGGCTACAACTACTCCATATGGGACGGCATAATGTATGAGATGGCGTGCAGCGAGCCGAATATCGAACTGCTCATGAATTGCAGCTGCTTCGGCTGCGAGATGGACGGCGCGCGCATTAAGTCGGTGCGCGGCTGGCAGATGACCACGCAGACGTTTCACGAGGTTCATGCGGCGCTGTTTGCCGACTGCTCGGGCGACAGCGTGCTTGCGCCGCTCACGGGCGCGGAGTTCCGCGTGGGCCGCGAGGCGCGCGCCGAGTTTGGCGAGGATATAGCGCCTGAACAGGCCGACCGCCGCACCATGGGCATGAGCTGTATGCTGCAGGCGCGCGAGGAAAACCGCCCGTGCGAATTTATACCTCCCAAGTGGGCGTACAAGTTCACGCGCGATGATCTTGTTCACCGCGTGCCCGACATGTCCAATCCGTGCGAGAACTTCTGGTATTTGGAGCTGGGCGGCGACGGCGATTCCATACGCGATACCGAAATGCTGCGCGACGAGCTGCTCAAGACCGCATACGGCATATGGGACTATGTGAAAAACGCGCCCGAAAACAAGGAAAAGAACGCCAACTGGCGGCTGGACTGGATGGGCATACTGCCCGGCAAGCGCGAAAGCCGCCGCTATGTGGGCGACTACATAATGACCCAGCACGACGTGCGCGCCGAGGGGCGGTTCGACGACCTGATTGCATACGGCGGCTGGTCTATGGACGATCATCATCCGTCAGGCTTCCGCACAACGGAGCGCCCCACGATATTCCATCCCGCGCCCTCGCCCTACGGAATACCCTACCGCAGCACGTATTCGCGCAATATCGAAAATCTGATGTTCGCAGGGCGCAACATATCGGTTACGCATACCGCGATGAGCTCCACGCGCGTAATGGCCACCTGCGCCACGATCGGTCAGGCGGTGGGCACGGCGGCGGCTATCGCGGTGCGCGACGGGCTTACTCCGCGCGGAGTATACGAAAAGCGGCTGGGTGAGCTGAAGCAAACGCTGATGGACGACGACAGTTACCTTCCGTTCAACACGCGCGAAGTGCCCGCGCTTACAAAGGACGCGCATATCAGCGCACAGGGCGTAAAGGCCGATCCGACCGCACCCGAGGCCACCAATCCCGCGACATGCCTCAACCCGGAAGCCCTGCGCAACGGCCTTGACCGCCCGATAGGCGGCGAGTACAACGGCTGTGTGTTCGCGCGCGGCGGTTATGTCGAGTACGACTTTGGCAAGCGGACGCATGTGGGCCGCGCACGCATAATATTCGACAGCGACCTCAACCGTGAAACCGAACCCGAGCCGCTGTACAAGCTGAACCGCAATATGATACACAATCGCGCGCTCAACTGGCCGGACTGCTGCCCGTCGCGCACGATAACGCGCGCGTACCGGCTGGACGGCGTGCTGGAGGACGGCAGTCTGATTCCGCTGGTCGAGGCAAGCGACAATCATCAGCGCCGGTGCGTGCACGATTTGGATGCAGAGGTGTGCGGCGTGCGGCTGACGCTGATCGACACATGGGGACTGGAACAGTGCGGCGTATTCTCGTTCGACGTTAGCGAGACAAAGTAAATACTTGCATTATGAAGCAGTCGCTGTGCAAAATGCGCGGCGGCTGTTTTTCTTATGCGCAAAATTCGCATTTTACATATTTCGCCCATGCAATAAACTCCATGCGCGCATTTGATTATTTTACGCAAGGCGCGGCTAAAATACATGCGGAGGCAGCTTGCATGAAAAAACGGATTTTGCGCGCGGCGGCAATTGCGGCGGCGTTCGTCATTATGCTTTCGGGGATGCTCGCGGCTTACGCGGCGCGGTATTACTTGCTTTGCAAGGCGGTTGAGTCGGCGGGCGGCGGCGCTGACGTTGATTATCATGCCCTTATTCACGGCGGCGTGCTGGGTAAGTATGAGCTTACTCAACTGTGCGCGCGGCTTGGCGATGAGGTGGTTCTTACGCGCGGTGCGGACGGTCGGGTGTGGGGCATGTTTTCGGCGCGAAGCCCGATGGAAAGCGCCGTGTACGAAATGCGGCTGCGCGGCGCGCTGGGCATGAATGCGCGCGCGGACAGGTGGGCGGCGGCGCAAGGCGGGCGGCTTGAATCTGACGATATGACCGATAAGGTGGAAGACATGCTTGGCATCGTCGGCGATGCGCCCGCAACGCAATATCGCGGCGAGAGGTCATGCTCGGCGCGTGGCTCGAGGTACCACGCGGCCGTGCGCTCGGGCGAATGTGCTGAGTATATGATTGCCGAGGGCTATCTGCCGGTGGAATATTAGGGCGTTTTGTCAGTTCATCTGCCTGAACATAACCGTATGGACTTTGAAGCCAGCTATCACAAAAAACGGAGGGCGCGTATGGAAATGTGGGAAATCGAGGGCGGATTGCCGCTGCGCGGCGAGGTGCGCGTGGCGCGGGCGAAAAACGCCGTGCTGCCGCAGATGGCGGCGGCGCTGCTTACCGAGGAGCCGGTGCGCATACTGGACGCGCCGGAGCTTACTGACGTGGGCCGCATGGCGCAGATGCTGATCGATCTGGGCGGCACGGTGCGCAGTGAGGGTGGCGCGCTGGACATAGTATGCGCCTCGCCGCGCGCCAAGGCGTCGGGCACGATCGAGGGACTTACGCGCGCGTCGGTGCTGGCGCTGGGGCCGCTGCTGGCGCGCTGCGGCGAGGCGACGCTGGCGCTGCCGGGCGGGTGTCGGATAGGCGCGCGTCCCATCGACATCCATCTGAGCGGCTTTGAGGCGATGGGCGCGCAGGTCAGCGTGCAGGACGGCGTGGTAAGCGCGCGCGGGCGGCTGCACCCGGCGCGGTATCGCATGAAGTTCCCCAGCGTGGGCGCGACCGAGAACATCATGCTGGCGGCGGCGCTCACGCCCGGCGAAAGCGTGATCGAAAACGCCGCGCGCGAACCGGAAATACTCGACCTGGCCGCAATGCTGCGCAGCATGGGCGCGGGCGTGGAGGGCGCGGGCAATTACGCTTTGCGCGTGCGCGGGACCAACCGGCTGCACGGCGCAGAGCATACCCCAATTGGAGACAGGATAGAGGCAGGCACGCTGCTGTGCGCGTCGGCGGCGTCAGGCGGCGACGTGCGTGTGCTGGGCGCTCAGGCGGCGCATCTGTTTATGCCTTTGACTGTGCTAAGACAGATGGGCGCGCGGCCGTGCTCCGACGCGGATTCGATATGGCTGCGCGGGCGTGCGGTTAACGGCGTCAGCGTGCGCACGGGCGCGTTCCCGGATTTCCCGACCGATCTTCAGGCGGTGTTCATGGCGGTAATGGCCAACGCCGGCGCGCATAGCGAGATAGCCGAAACCGTGTTTGAAAACCGATTCGGCCATGTGCCGGAGCTAAAGCGCATGGGCGCGCGCATAGACATAGACGGCAGCACGGCCGTTGTAGAGGGCGGGCGGCTGCGCGGCGCGAGCGTGGAGGCCAGCGATCTGCGCGCGGGCGCGGCGCTGGTAATCGCGGCGATGTGCGCGTCGGGCACTACGCGGCTGCACGGCGCGCAGATAATACGGCGCGGCTATGAAAATCTGGACGGCAAGCTGAACGAGCTGGGCGCGGATATTGTCGTTAATGCGAAGTAGGGTAGGGGGCTGAAAATAATTTTTAAGGCAGGACAAGTGAGTGGATTGTGATGTGCCTCAAAAAAACCTGCTTCGATATTTCTGCCTTAGAGTGTGTCTCAAAAATTCCGGAGTACGCAATTTCGGGTGGCGCTCCGCCATTTCTGCGTCATCACCCCTCGACTTAGCACTGCTAAGCCTTCGGGGTTCTTCCTTGAACTGACGAAAAATCCACTCGAACTTGTGGATTGTCCCGCTTGACACACACTCTAGCAAAGCCAATGTGAAACAGTGCGCGGCGATTTGCTGTGCATCATCTGCCTTGGCGCGCATATGCTTTTGCGAATGGAGTGTGACGCATATGAGCATTGAGGTAAAGACGCGCCCGCTGTGGCCGGCGGCGCTGATACTGGCGATACTGCTGCTGCTGGCGATATGGATACGCGCGTCGCAGGGTGAACCCGACGACGCGGTGTGCGTCGATTTGAGCGATGAATGCGACGAGGAGGCCGGCGCGGGCGGCATGACTATGATGCGTGCCGCCGCGTTCGTGCCGGGCGGCGGCGGTCTTTTCGTGCCCGAAAGCAGCCCGGCGCCGACGGATGTGGCTAATCCGGTTTCTGACGGCACGCCCGACGACTGCCTTACGATAAGCGTATACGATCATCGCGCGGACAGGGTGATTCAGATGGACTTTGAGGAATACGTGTACCGCGTCACGGCCAGCGAAATGCCCGCCGGGCGCGAGGTGGAGGCGCTCAAGGCTCAGGCAGTCGCCGCGCGCACGTATGCCGTGCGCCGTATGCAGGGCGGCGGATGTGGGCGCGGCGGCGCGGATGTATGCACCGATTCGGGTCATTGTCAGGCATATCACGACGCGGAGACTTTGCGCGCAAACTGGGGCGATAAAGCCGATGAGAAGGAGGCGCGCGTGCGCGGCGCGGTCGAGGCCACGCGCGGGCTGATAATAGAGTATCAGGGACAGCCGATAAACGCGCTGTTCCATGCCTCCAGCGGCGGGCATACCGAAGACGTGGAAAACGTGTATTCCGAAGCTCTGCCTTACCTGCGCGGCGTGGACAGCCCGGGCGAGGACGATTACGCGGGCTATCGGTCCGAGCGCGTCTTTACCGACAGCGAATTTCGCACGATTGCGGACAGGCTGAACCTGAAACTGAGCGATAAACCGCTTTCTGAGCAAGTGCGGGTCGAGACACTGACCGACGCGGGTCAGGTAGCCGTACTGCGCGTGGGCGAAGGCGCGCTCACCGGGCGGCAGGTACGCAAGGCATTCGGGCTTAGGTCGCAGTGCTTTGACGTGTCGTTTGAGGACGGCAAGGTCGTATTCAGCGTGCGCGGCTTCGGCCACGGCGTGGGCATGAGCCAGAACGGCGCGGACGCAATGGCGCGCGCGGGCAGCGACTTTTGCGCGATAATCGCGCATTACTACACGGGCGTTGAGATAGTCGGCATGGCGCGCGTGTGGGCGGCGGCTTAAACGCGGGCTAAATATTTGATGATTTGAGGACTTTCGACTGTACGCATTGTGTAAATCCTGCCGGTACGCATTGACTAATCGCTGTAATCGTGGTATCTTAATGGCGAAAATAAATCGTGCGGAGGAATGCGACTATGCGTGCAAAGCGCGTGGGTGTAATGGCGGCGGTGGTGGGCTATGGCCGCAGTGCGATGGCGGTATCCGTGCCCGCGCTGGCGGCGCTGGGGTGCCAGCCGTGCGCTATGCCTACGGCGGTGCTGTCCAGCCACCCGGGCGGATTTCAGTTTTTCCAGATGCAGGACATGACTGAGCAGCTGGAGCGCCAGATCGACCACTACAAGCGCGAACAGATCGATATGGACGCGCTTATGACCGGGTATCTGTACAACATTCATCAGCAGGAACTGGCGATGCGCTTCATTTCGGAGCAGCGCGGGCGCTGTCTCAGCCGCGTGCTGATCGATCCCGTGATGGGCGATAACGGCACGCCTTACAAGATAATCACGCCCGAACTGATGGACGGAATGCGCGAACTGGTGCGCCATGCCGATATAATCACGCCCAATATGTCCGAGGCGTGCTGGCTGCTGGGGCGCGAATTTACGCGCGAGGCGATAAGCCGGGATGAGGCGATGGACATGGTGCGCGCGCTGTCGGCGCTCGGCCCTAAGCAGGTGGTCATAACCAGCGCACGCGTTGAGGAAGGCTGGGCCAATCTGTATTACGACGCGGACTCGCACGAGCAGGGCACAGTCGCGTATGAAGCATTGGAAAGGCAGTATCCGGGCACGGGCGATCTGTTTGCGGCGGTGCTTATGGGAAGCATATTGGAACGCGGCGCAGGTATTGAGGAAGCGATACGGCGCGCAGGCGGATTTGTGTACCGCGCGGTCAAGCACACTATGGCGCTTAATACGCCTACGCGCGAGGGCGTGCAGTTTGAAATGCTGTTAGAGTGCGTCTCAAAAATTCCCTAATCCGCAATTACGGGTGGCGCTGTGCCATTTCTGCGTCACAAGGCTCGACTTAGCGCTACGGCTAAGCCTTCGGGTTTCTTCCTTGAACTGACGCAAAATCCACTCGTACTTGTGGATTTTCCTTTTAGAGATACACTCGGCATGAGCTTTAATGCACAAATTAATCGCCGAATATGGCTACATTTCGACGGCATTTTTACAAAATGCTGACGATATATAACACAGTGCTGGACAGATGGAATTGTTTGTTGTATAATGTAGAAAAGGCAAGGGGGGTATGGACATGATACAGGTAATTTACGGTAAGAAGGGCTCGGGCAAGACCAAGCGCCTGCTGGACATGGCTAACGACGCGCTCAAGGTAGAGCACGGCGACATCGTATTCGTCGATGACGACAAGCGCTATATGTATGATCTGCGCCATGAAATACGCTTTGTCGATGCAAGTGAATATTCTGTAAAGTCGGCCGACATGTTCCTGGGATTCTTGAGCGGTATGCTGTCCCAGAACTTTGACGTGACGGCTATTTTTATCGACGCTTTTATGAAGATGGTCAACGCCGACGTATCTACTTTGGGCGATTTCTTTGCTCAGCTGGACACGCTGGCCGAAAAGCGCAACCTGCGCTTTGTAATTTCGCTTAGCGGCGACCCGGATACCATGCCGGAGTTCATGAAAAAGTACGTCATCTGATGGCATTTGCCATTGGGTAAGTAAATCATGGCGCAGGCGGACTTGCCGTTGGGTGAGTCCGCCCGCGTTTTATTCAGGGCGCGCCTGCGTCCCGACTGGAAGGGGCTATTGCACACATGAAGTATCTCTCTACGCGCGACGACAGCATACGGCTTTCGGGCGCGCAGGCAATCGTAAAGGGCCTGTCTGCGGACGGCGGGCTTTTCGTGCCCGAAAGTTTTGCCCGTCTGACACTGGACGACATTGGCGCGCTGGTTGATATGACTTACGTCGAGCGCGCGGCGCGCATATTGGGGCTGTTTTTGGACGATTTCAGCGCGGACGAGCTTAAAAAAATGGCCTCGGACGCATACGACGGCAAGTTCGAGGGCGGCAGACCCGCGCCAGTCAAGACGCTGGACGCGCGCACGCACGTAATGGAACTCAGCCACGGCCCGACGTGTGCCTTTAAGGACATGGCGCTGCAGCTTTTGCCGCGGCTTATGGTCGCGTCCAAGCGCAAGCTGGGCGACGACAGGCGCGTGTGCATACTCGCCGCCACGTCGGGCGATACCGGCAAGGCGGCGCTGGAGGGCTTCCGCGATGTTGAGGGCACTCAGTGCGTCGTATTCTATCCTCACGATGGCGTGTCGCCCACTCAAAGGCTGCAGATGGTCACTCAGCGCGGCAATAACGTCGATGTAGTCGCTGTGCGCGGCAACTTCGACGACACCCAGCGCGGCGTGAAGCGCATATTCGGCGACGCGGAGGCTAAGGCGCGCGTCGAGGCGATGGGCTGCGAGCTGTCCTCGGCCAACTCCATCAACTTTGGCCGGCTCGCGCCGCAGATCGCGTATTACTTCTCGGCCTATGCCGATCTGGTTGCGCGCGGCGAAATATCGCTGGGCGACGAGATCGAATTCGCCGTGCCCACCGGCAACTTCGGCAATATCCTTGCGGGCATATACGCCAAGTGGATGGGGCTGCCTGTCAAACGGTTCATATGCTGCTCCAACCGCAATAAGGTGCTGGACGACTTCCTGCGCACGGGCGTGTACGACGTGCGGCGCGAGTTCTTTAAGACCACCTCGCCCTCTATGGACATACTGATTTCGTCTAATCTGGAGCGCCTGCTGTTTGAGATGAGCGGCCGCGACGCGGCGCGCGTGCGCGGCTGGATGGACGAGCTGATGAGCACGGGCATGTACCGCGTGGACGACGATACGCGCCGCCGCATGGACGCGCTGCTGTCCAGCGGATGGGCGGATGATGACGCGGTTGCCGCCGAGATTAAGCGCACATGGAACGAGCACAATTACCTCATGGACACGCACACCGCGGTCGCGATGCGCGTAATGCGCGAATACCGTGAGCGCGCGTGCGACGCAGCGCCGTGCGTGGTCGTATCGACCGCCAGCCCGTTCAAGTTCAGCGCCGACGTGTTGCACGCGCTAAAGGGCGCGGACGTACCCGCCGACCCGTTCAAGTGCGCGGACGAGCTGGAAAGCCTGAGCGGCGAACGTATGCCTGAGCAATTGCGCGAACTAAAATCCCTGCCGGTGCTACACAGCACCGTGACCGCGCCCGAGGGCATGGAGCAGGCGGTTCTAAACGCTATTTCAGAAAAAAATCAAAAAAAGTGATTGAGTCGTGTTTCAACCGGGGCGCGTCCGGTTATATATAAAGCGTCGGGCGCAAGCCCCGGATTGAAGAAAATAAAGCGACTTATAATATGAAAGGGATAGGTGAATATCATGAAGAAGTGGGTATGTCAGGTTTGCGGTTACGTTTACGAGGGCGAGGCGGCTCCCGAGAAGTGTCCTGTATGCAAGGCTCCGGCCAGCAAGTTTAAGGTAATGGACGAGGAGCGCGGCTGGGCGGCCGAGCATGTTGTGGGCGTAGCCAAGGGCGTGGATCAGCGCGTTATCGATGGCCTGCGCGAGAACTTCAACGGCGAGTGCACCGAGGTCGGCATGTACCTGGCCATGGCGCGCGTAGCGCATCGCGAGGGCTACCCGGAGATCGGCCTGTACTGGGAGAAGGCCGCGTTTGAGGAAGCCGAGCACGCCGCCAAGTTCGCCGAGATGCTGGGCGAGGTAGTGACCGACTCCACCAAGAAGAACCTCGAAATGCGCGTAGACGCCGAGAACGGCGCAACCGCGGGCAAGACCGAGTTGGCCAAGCTGGCTAAGGAACTGGGTCTGGACGCTATCCACGACACCGTGCATGAGATGGCCCGCGATGAGGCCCGTCACGGCAAGGCGTTTGAGGGGCTGCTGAAGAGGTACTTCAATAAGTAATAGTAACTAACGGTTTGCGGGAACTGCCCTGAGAAGGGTGGTTCCCGCTTTTTATTTGCTCTTTAACCTGCATTTCGAAATGCTAATTGTTGTATGTATATCAGGGGGGCGAAGGGGTTACTTCGTTCGTCGCCTTGGTATACCCATATATATTCTTTATGTAATTGTACTATGGCTTTCTCTTATGACTGCTTGACTTTGCAAGGACATAATTCCTTAATTATGGAGAAATCATTATCAAGAGCGCCAGATGCCTGATAATCGTCAAGGAGTTCTTTAATTTGATCCAAATTGAAATAGAGCCTACCATCGACATCTCTACTACTGCCATCCAGACGACATTTTACATAGAAATCATTACTATCTACAATGTCTTGGAGCATCTGAATACTCTCGTCTGTAAATACGAGCGTAAAGAATTCCCAGATTTTGCCATCGCTAACATCTGTATCACGCTCTACTTCAAACGTATATCTTGAATTAGATGTTTTTATAATTACTCTGTCGATAAAAATCCAGTCTTCTCCTGTGTATAATAGAGCTGTCCTTAAAACTGGTGGTAGGTTCTCTACAATTTTTACATCGACATTTCCCCAAACAGCGCCATTATCATTATCAAAAACACCTACTACATGTTCATCTTCAGTAAAACTTATTTTACACGTATCATCCATATCGTCAAATTCGATGGTGTAATTATCAGAATTTTCAAACGGTGAAATATCGAACTTGATTTCAGAAGCAGTAGTTGCATCAGCAAACGCAGGTACAGTTATGGTAAAAATCAATACAAGAGAAATCATCAAAGTGAAGTACTTTTTCATTAGTATCCCCCTCCTAATAAATAAATTATCCGACCAAATCCACCCGCGTCATCTCGTGCCCATATTAATCACCCGCCCCTTAGCCTCCACAAACCCCACACTCTCCACCCCAAACTCAAACATAGTAAACGGCCGGCACCGCTCCAGAACAGTAAACCGTACCGTACCATCCTTGAGCAGCTTGTTCTTAACAAGCAGCTTGTCCGTCACAAAGCCGTCGCCCGCGTCGTAGGGG
>USEE01000006.1 GCA_900553645.1 uncultured Eubacteriales bacterium | reverse complement strand
CATCCACGCCCGTATGATAGCGCACCGCCTGCACGTCGGTTATCTCGGGGCGCATTCCCATCATAAACGCGGCGATTTCGTACGCGTACACGGTTATGTCCAGCGCCGCGCCGCCCCCCAGCTTGGGATTGAAATAGCGGTTCTCATCGTCGTCGGGCGCGCGGAAGCCAATCGTAACGTCGGTGAACACCGGCTTGCCGATTCGCCCCTCGTCCAGCCAGCGCCTAGCCGCGATATTGGCGGGCAGGAACTTTCACCAGAGCGCCTCCATAAGGAACGTATTCTGTTCGCGCGAACGGGCGAAAGCGGCCTCCGCCTCGTGCAGATTTCGGAACATAGCTTTTTCGCACAGTGCGGGTACTTTATGCTCCATGCACAGCATCGACAGCGCGAAATGCGACGACGGCACGGTTGCGATGTACGCGCAGTCTATGTCCTCGTTTTCCAGCAGCGCTTCATAACTGCCGTATGCGTGCGCGATTTTGTGTGCGTCGGCGAATGTCTGCGCGCGCTCCATGCTGCGGCTGGCCACGGCCACAACTTCGCATTCGGCCAGACGCGCGGCCTCAACAAATTTAACGGCGATCTTGCCTGCGCCGAGTATTGCAAATCTGAACATGCGTATTTCCTCCAAAGAGATTTGTCGCTATCATTGTAAGCGCAATCGCCGCCATTGTCAATGTGAATTTGTTTTTACGAAAAGCTTCCATTCAGCGCGGCAATGCGATATAATATCGACGATGAGGATTAAGACAGGGTTTCGCATGTGCGAACACAAACGATGCTGAATTGGAGGAAAAGTATGTTTTCAAAGAAATTCGTGGCGGCAGCGCGCGAGGTAAGCTCCTATGAGCGTCCGATACCCGCGCCGTATATGCGCCGCAGCTTTATCGTAAACGGCGATGTAAAAAGCGCCGTACTCACAATAACCGGCCTGGGCTTTTACGAGCTGTTTCTAAACGGCGCACGCATAACGCGCGGCCACCTCGCACCGTACATATCCAACCCGGACGACGTTATATATTATGATGAGTACGATATAGCCAGCCGTCTGCGCCCCGGCCGCAACACCATCGGCATAATGCTGGGTAATGGTATGCAGGACTGCTTCTGCGCGCATGTCTGGGATTTCCAGCTTGCAGCGTGGCGCGGCTCTCCGCGCACGGCGTTTGCGCTGGAACTGTCCACCGAAGCGGGCGACAACGTGATCGAGGCCGACGCGAACGTGCGCACAGCCGATTCGCCGGTGTACTTTAACGACCTGCGCTCGGGCGAGCGATACGACGCGCGCCGCGAGCTTGACGGCTGGTCGTGCCCGGACTTTGACGACAGCGCATGGGCGCACGCAATCCCGGTCGAAGCGCCGCGCGGCGAATGCCGAATCGGCGAGCATGAACCGATAGTAATCGAGCGCGAAGTTGCTCCCAAGGACGTACGCCGCGGCCGCATAAGTTATCCCGCAGTACCGCGTGCCGATGTGCGCCCTCAGCATGTCTCAGTACCTGTGGACGAACAGGCGCAGGAGGGCTGGCTGTACGACTTCGGCGAAAACAATGCGGGCGTATGCCGCCTGAAGATACGCGGCGAGCGCGGCCAGAAGATAATACTGCAATTCGGCGAACTGCTCGCGACCGACGGCGGCATGGATCTGCGCACGATGGCGTTCATGCCTTCGGAGTTCAACCAGCGCGACGTATATATATTGAAGGGCGATCCCGATGGCGAGGAGTGGACGCCGCGCTTCACGTATCACGGTTTCCGCTACTGCCTTGTCATGGGCATGACAGATGCGCAGGCTACGCCCGACGCGCTGACATATCTGATAATGCACGGCGACTTCCGCGCGATGAGCGGCTTCCATTGCTCGGATGACCTGGCTAATAAACTGTTTGAAGCTACTCAGCGCTCCAACGTCTCCAACTTCTATTACTTCCCGACGGATTGCCCGCATCGCGAGAAGAACGGCTGGACGGGCGATGCGTCGGTGTCGGCGGAACAGTTCATGCTCAACCAGTCGATGGACAACAGCATCCGCGAATGGCTGTTCAACGTCCGCAAGGCGCAGAACGACGCGGGCGCATTGCCGGGCATAGTGCCCACGGGCGGCTGGGGCTTTGCATGGGGCAACGGCCCGGCGTGGGACGCGGCGCTGACCAACCTTGCGTATCACATGTGGAAGTACCGCGGCGACGTGCGCGTGATTAACGAGAACGCGACGGCAATTATGCGCTACATAGACTACATCTGGGGTCGCCGCGACGAAAACGACCTTATCCATGTAGGCTTGGGCGACTGGTGCGAAGCTGAACAGCAGGGCGCGCCGCTTGCGCCGCTGGAGCTGACCGATACGCTTACGGTCATGGACATATGCCGCAAGGCCGAAATGATGTACCGCGCGGTAAACATGCCGGAACGCGCCGACTATGTAAAGGCGGTATACGATAAGCTGTTTAAGGCAGCGCGCACAAACCTGATCGATGAATCTACGCTCATAGCCAAGGGCAATTGTCAGGCGTCTCAGGCGATGGCGATATACTACGGCCTGTTCAGCGATGCCGAGCGTGCCGCCGCGGTTGACAAGCTGGTCGATATGATTCACGCAAACGACGATCTGCTGCGCGTGGGCATACTGGGCGCGCGCGTAATATTCGAGGTGCTGTCTCAGAACGGTTATGCCGATCTGGCCTATTCAGTAGCTATGACTGAACGCTTCCCGTCGTTCGGCTACTGGATGGCAAACGGTGATACCGCGCTTCCCGAGGACTTCCTGCGCGTAGGCGAGCGCCAGGACTCGCACAACCACCATTTCTTCGGCAACATCAGCGCATGGCTGATAACCGACATAACCGGCCTGCGCGTAAATCCAGCGCTTAACGACCCGGCTGAATTGCTTATTGCGCCGCACTTCATCGCACAGCTCGACAATGCCGAGTGCTGGCACGAAACCACTGTCGGCCGCGCAAGCGTGGCATGGAAGCGCGAAGGCGACGCAATCCGCCTTACGCTGGCGGTGCCCGAGGGTGCTCACGGCACGGTTAAGCTCAGCGACGGCTGGCACTTTGCGGACGGCGCGTCCGAGTGCACGCTTGCGGCCGGCGAATACGTGCTGACGCGTTAACGCCCCGCTCCAAATTGGGGCGAGAAGGTGGATTTTGTTCGTCAGTTGATGCGTAAGATTGAAAACCTGCCTTGCGCATGGTATAATTTGATATACATTATTGGCTGTATGGAGGATGTTATCATGCGCAAGAGCAGTGTTTATAATTTTAAGTCAGCCCTGCGCGGCATACTGGCGGGCGTGCTGGCGTGTATGCTGATGTCGGGCGGTGCGGCGCTGGCCGAGGGACGCGGACTGAAGATAGCGACTCAGCTCGACGCAAGCGAGGTGCGCGACAGCGAAACCTACACCGCCGCGCACAGACTTCTGGGCGTAAGCAGTCAGGATCACGCCGCGATAGAGGATATAAACGAGGACTACTGCGCGTGGCTGGAGCAGTCCGGCACGCCGATAGACTATCCTGTGACGCAGGGCGATGACAACGCCTATTACCTCAATCATTCGTTCAAGGGCGAGAGCAGCCGCGCGGGCTGTCTGTTTCTGGATGCGCGCAACGGCGAATACTTCCGCGACGGCAACAATATAGTGTACGGCCATCACATGAAGGACGATTCTATGCTTGCGACGCTGGTAAATTACCACCAGCAGGACTATTATGACGAGCATCCCACGCTCAAGCTGTACACGCCCTACGGCGATTACGATGTTGAGGTATTTGCCTCGGCAATAGTCGATGGCAAAAAGGATTTCCTGGAGTTCAATTTCGACAGCGACGAAGCGTTCGATGATTATTGGAAGCAATTCATCGACGGCACCGAGTTCAAAGGTGATGTAACCGTTGAGCGCGGCGACAGGCTAATATCGCTTGTTACCTGCACATACGAATACAACGACGCGCGCTACATAGTGTGCGGCAAGCTTACGCCGGTTGAGGTGTGGGAGGAATAACTAAAAGCGGATATAAATTTGACAGGCAGAAGCGGCGTTCGCTTCTGCCTGTCGCAATATAAAACGCAATATTGTAAAGCGCCGCCGCCGGGATTAATATGTTCCCAGCGGCGGCGCTTCATATTGACTGTAAGTCGGTTATTAAACCTCAGACAAGCTTCCCGTCGCCGTGAATCTTGACGGTGTAGGGGAAAGGCGTATCGGCTTCGACATGTATATCGCCGCCCGTGCGAGTGACCACAAACATAGCCGCCGTCCTGCCGCGGGTGTCGGGTATGCGCGTCACTATGCGTGCGCCGTCGGCAATGTTGTATAGGTTGAGTTCCACATCGCGCGCATATTCGTAATCCGGCACATCGTCGCGCGCGCCCATCGGTATTACGCGGTTTTCGCGCACCATCAGCGGCATGGAGAAGAAGTCGTGCACCTCGTGCCGCCATCCGCCGCCGCGCACGATCTCGCCGTCGCCATTAAGCCGCGTCCACTTGCCTGCGGGCAGGTAGAAGTCCACGTCGCCGCTCTTGGTAAACACCGGCGCAGCCATCAGATTGCCGCCCAGCATGTACTGCCTGTCCAGCGTGTCACAGCCGGGGTCGTGCGGGAATTCCAGCGTCATCTGGCGCATCATGGGCGTGCCGCACTCGTACGCCTCGACCGCCGCACCGTACAGGTAAGGCATCAGTCGGCACTTGAGCTTCACAAAGTGGCGCAGTACGTCGCACGCCTCGTCGTCGAACAA
Source organism: uncultured Eubacteriales bacterium (assembly GCA_900553645.1). The sequence continues at coordinate 10,527 of USEE01000006.1, read as the reverse complement.
CCACGGCACGCGATAGGACGACGAACCGTGCAGGCGGCTGTGACTGCTCATCAGGCCGAACGCGCACCAGCGCTTGTACACGTCGGCGGGCGCGGTGCTTTCAAAGCCAGATATGTCGTGACTCCAGAAGCCATAGCCCGACTGCGCCAGACTAAGCCCGGAGCGCAGAGTCTCGGCCATCGACACATACGTAGCCGAGTTGTCGCCGCCCCAGTGCACCGGGAATGCCTGACCGCCCGCAGTGCCCGAGCGCGCGAACAGCACGGCTTCGCCCTCGCCGCGTTCGCGCTTCAACAGCTCGAATACGGTTTTGTTGTACAGGTAGGTATAGTAGTTGTGCATCTTGATGGGGTCGCTGCCGTCGTGCCATGCGATGTCGCGTACGGGTATGCGCTCGCCAAAGTCGGTTTTGAAGCAGTCCACGCCCATGTCGAGCAGCTGTTTCAGATACCCCTGATACCACTTGCACGCATCGGGATTGGTGAAGTCCACTATGCCCATGCCGGCCTGCCAGCGATCGGTTTGCCATACGTCGCCGTTGGTCTTTTTTATGAGGTAGCCGCGCTCCATCGCCTCGTCGAACAGGCGGCTGTACTGCGCGATGTATGGATTTATCCACACGCATATTTTAAGCCCGCGCGCCTTAAGCCGCTTGAGCATTCCTTCTGGATCGGGGAAGGTTTCGTTGTCCCACAAAAAATCGCACCACTGGAACCCCTTCATCCAGAAGCAGTCGAAGTGGAACACGCGCAGCGGTATTTCGCGGTCGGCCATGCCCTGTATGAATGACGTGACGGTATTCTCGTCATAATTTGTGGTAAAACTGGTGGACAGCCACAGTCCAAAGCTCCATGCCGGGGGCAGCGCCGGGCGACCGGTAAGGCGCGTGTACTTGTCCAGCACCTGCTTAGGCTCCGGCCCGTATATCACGAAGTATGCGATGCGCTCGCCCTCGCACGAGAACTGTACGCGCTCGACTTTCTCGCTGGCGACCTCAAACGATACGTCGCTGGGGCTGTCCACGAATATGCCGTAGCCGCGGTTGGTCATATAGAACGGAACGTTCTTATAAGCCATGTCGCTGGACGTGCCGCCGTCGCCCTGCCACATATCGACGGTCTGGCCATTTTTGACCAGCGCGGTAAAGCGCTCGCCCAGTCCGTATACGCATTCGCCCACGTCCAGCATCAGCGAATCCATCGAATATACGCGGCCGGTTTCACGGTTAAGCGCGTGCGCCATGCCGTGGAAGCAACTTGACGTAATCACACGGCCATCGCCTATGTAATCGACCTGCCACACGCCCTTTTCGCGGCTTACGCGCGCGGTGAGCGGGCCGCTGGTAAACTCGTATGCCGAGTCCGTTTCAGTCGAATGCGAATCCACGTCCTCGTCGTTTACCGCAAAGAATGGCCCGCGCTCGACCGCGCCCTTGTGGTGCACGATCTCGACGCGGATAACGCCATCCAGCGGCGTTGTAAACGACACCGTGAGCGCGCCGCCGTCCAGCGTGTCGCCGCGGCCGTTTATGCGGCGGCACGGAGCCAGTACTTCCAGCTTCTTGGGCGAAAGCTTGGCCGCGTATGCCTCGGCAGCATAGTGCATCTCCATTTCGGGCTTGACAACCCAGTATCCGTCTGTAAATTTCATGCCGAACCCTCCTAAATATGAAGCGTTGAACATTACCTTCTGATTATATAATAGAGCATTTGCCGGTAAAATGGAAGGGGTCAATTAAACAAGTTTGTAGCTTGACAAAAAAATTAATTGATAGGATAATTGAAAGGAGAAATTTCGACTTTTCCAATAATTATAAACAATCCGAACGGAGAATATAAAATGACAATAGCGGTAGTTGACGGCATGGGAGGCGGCGTGGGCAAGGCGATAGTGGAGGCGCTTGCGCGCAGATGCCCGGATGCGGAAATATGGGCGCTGGGCACAAACGCGCTGGCTACGTCGGCGATGAAGAAGGCGGGCGCACATATGGCGGCCACGGGCGAAAACGCGATATGCGTATCGTGCCGCCGCGCGGATATAGTCGCAGGTTCGCTGGGCATAGTGCTGGCCGAATCCATGATGGGCGAGATAACACCGCGCATAGCGCACGAAATCTCGGCCTGCAATGCTCAGAAGATGCTTATACCTACGAACAAATGCCATGTAAACCTGATAGGCGTGCGCGATCAGCCCATGGGTCAGCAGATAGACGAACTGACTGAGCAGATAGCCGCCGAAATAGCAAAAAGCAAATAGACTGCCTAAACAATTTTACAGGAGGGAAGCATAATGAAAATGCGTCCGTTGGGCAAAACCGACATAATGGTAAGCGAGATAGGTCTGGGCTGCGAACATCTTCAGGGCAAGCCGTATGAGCAGATAAAGAGCGTGCTGGACGCCGCCGAGGAGTGCGGCATAAACGCAATGGATACGTTTATGTCGCAGATGGAGGTGCGCCGCGACATAGGCCGCGCGCTCAGGGGGCGGCGCGAGCGCTTCATAATACAGGGGCATATCGGCTCCGTCTGGACGGACGGGCAGTATAAGCGTTCGCGCGATCTGGCCGAAAGCAAGGCGTTTTTTGAGGACTACCTTGCAAAATACGGCACGGATTATATCGATATAGGTATGCTGCACTTTGTGGACGGCGACGAGGATTGGGAAGCGCTCAAAGACGGCCAGCTTATGGAATATGCGCATGACCTGAAGCGCAAGGGAACGATACGCGCAGTCGGCATGTCATCGCACGCGCCGATCACCGCGTTAAAGGCCGTGCGCTCGGGACTCATAGACGTGCTCATGTTCTCGCTCAACCCGGCGTATGATATGCTCAGCGAGGACTGCACCGTAGACGATCTGTTCGATCCAGCCACATACGACGCGGATAGACTTACGCTTAACGGCCAGCGCGCCCAGCTTTATGCCGAGTGCGAGCGGCTGGGCGTGGGCATTACCGTAATGAAGTCATTGGGCGCGGGCACGCTGCTTAGCGACGCGTCCTCACCGTTTGGCAGGGCGTTTACCGTGCCGCAGCTTATGCACTATGCGCTTACGCGCCCGGCCGTCGCGTCGGTGCTTGCGGGCGCGACCACGCCCGAACAGGTTCGCGCCGCCGCCGCGTATGAATGCACAGGCGCGCAGGAGCGCGACTATGCCGGCGTTTTGATGAACGCCCCCAGGTTTTCGTTGACCGGCAGATGCATGTATTGCAATCACTGCCTGCCGTGCCCGAAGCATATCGACGTAGCGCAGGTCAATAAGTACCTCGATCTGGCTTTTGCGCAGAAGGACAACGTGCCCGAAAGCGTGCGCGAGCATTATCTGACGCTTGACCACACTGCGGGCGAGTGCGTGGAATGCGGCGCGTGTGAAAAGCGATGTCCGTTTGCCGTGCCTGTGCGCAGCCGCATGAATCAGGCAAAGAAACTGTTCGGCAGGTAATACTGTAAAGTCTGCGGCGGTCATAACCCGGTATATGGCCGCCGCGTTTCCAATATATGGAGCCGTATAATGCTGAAAACACAAAAATTCACGGTACAGGCATATTTTTGAGGGCTTTTTTATCATCCGCCTACTTCAAATTTCAGGACTTTATGATATAATATAATCGACGGAGATTTTGTGTTTGAGGATGATACGTATGCGTAAAACGAAAATTATCTGCACGATAGGGCCGGCCTGTCGCTCGGAACAGATGCTTAGCGATCTTATAGACTCCGGTATGAACGTTGCCCGTCTAAATATGAGCCATGGCGATCACGCCTGGCACGGCGAAACCATACGTATGCTTAAAAAACTGCGCAGCGAAAAGAAGGTTCCTCTGGCTATAATGCTGGATACCAAGGGGCCGGAGATTCGTCTGCGCAATTTTGAAACCGGCACGGTGGAACTTGTGGCCGGTCAGAAGTTTACGCTGATATGCGGCAAGGACGAACCCGGCACGGCCGATCGTGCATGCATAACGTATGACAAGCTGTTCGAGGACGTATCCGTTGGAACACATATACTGATAGACGACGGCCTGGTCGAAATGACCGTCGATAAAATAAACGGCGCAAAGATAGAGTGCAGCGTGATAAACGGCGGCCAGATAAGCGATCACAAGGGCATAAACGTGCCCGGCGCAAAGCTGCAATTGCCCGCGGTCACTCAGCGTGATATAGACGATATAGTGTTCGGCTGCAATGAAGGCATAGACCTTATCGCCGCGTCGTTTGTGCGCAAGGCGGCGGATGTGCTGGAGCTGAGGCATGTGCTGGAAAGCGCCAACGCCGATGACGTGCAGATATATGCAAAGATAGAAAACGAAGAGGGCGTTCAGAACGTCGACGAAATACTGACGCTGGCCGACGGATTGATGGTCGCGCGCGGCGATCTGGGCGTTGAAGTGCCGATACAGGAAGTCCCGCTGATACAAAAGGGCATGATAGCCAAATGCAACCACCTGGGCAAGCCGGTAATCACCGCGACCCAGATGCTCGATTCCATGATACGCAATCCGCGCCCCACGCGCGCCGAGGTATCCGACGTGGCTAACTCGATATTGGACGGCACCGACTGCATAATGCTGTCGGGCGAAACCGCATCGGGCCGCTATCCGCTGGAGGCGCTCAGGATGATGGTGCGCATAGCCACGCATGTCGAGGCGCAGCGCAATTTAGAACCCAAGGGCGTGCAGGAGAGCTTCGATGTGAACTTCTCCATAACCAACGCCGTCAGCTATGCCTGTACCACAATCGCGGCCGACCTTAACGCAAAGGCGATAATTACACCCACGCATCGCGGCTCCACCGCGCGCAAGGTGTCCAAGTATCGCCCCAACTGCGCGCTTATCGCGACCACCGAGAATGAGCGCGTGTTTAATCAGCTGGCCTGCGTATGGGGCGTAATGCCGCTGATCGTATCGCACAGTGACAATACTGACGAGATGGTGTCGCATTCCATATCCGCCGCTCAGGAGCACGGTTATCTGGGCGTGGGCGATGTGGCCATAGTTACCGCGGGCGTGCCCGTGGGCATGAGCGGCACGACCAATCTTATCCGCGTACACGTAGTAGGCGACGTGTTGCTGCGCGGCCGCGGCATAGGCGATACGCTGGTCGTGGGGCGCGTGTGCGTGGCGCATACGCTGGCTGAGGCTGCCAGCAACTTCAATCCCGGCGACATACTCGTGGCCAAGCAGACCGACAACAGCTTTCTGCCGTATCTGCGCAAAGCGTCGGGCGTGATCGTCGAATGCGAAGGCTCGGCGTGCCATGCGTCGATCGCCGCGCTTACGCTGGAGATTCCGGTAATACATTCGGCCGAGAGCGCCTGCTCGGTGCTGCGCACAGGCACGACCATTACGCTCGACCCGATAAGCGGCTATGTCTATAACGGCGAAGCGCATACCGCTATGTGACGCAAATGTGTCGAACGCCGCCTCCGTTGGGCAATATTGACGTAACGTCATAACATTGCCCGGCTTGATGATACGCGCGGCGGCGATATATAATTGTATATTGTGAGGGATGAGCCATGCTTATTGCGCTGGGAGACGTTGTTCAGATGCGCAAGGCACATCCGTGCGGTAGCAACAGCTGGGTAATTGTGCGCACCGGTGCGGATGTGAAGATACGCTGTCAGGGCTGTGGGCGCACGGTAATGCTGGATCGCGCCGAGTTCGAAAAGCGTGTGAAGAAGATTTTGCAACATGCCGGAGAAAATGCCGATGAATAAGCGGCCACAGAATGCGCCTGCGCCAGATGCGCACAGGTCGGTGTATGGTAACGGTAAGTCAGCTCCGCCAGCCAAATCCGGCTCGGCGCGCCGCAGACGCGCCCGCAAGCGCGCGGTCAGGCGTGAAATAGCGTCGTGGATACTTACACTGGCACTGGCGGCAGTGCTCGCGTTGGGCGTGCGCACGTATGTGTTTGAGATAGTGCGCGTGGAAGGTCCGTCTATGGAGCCTACGCTGCAAAGCGGCGAAATGCTTTGCGTGACCAAGTTCGATTACATATTTTCAGCGCCCGCGCGCGGCGACGTGGTGGTTTGCCGCTATCCCAACCGCGAAAGCACTTTTATCAAGCGCATAGTGGGTCTGCCGGGCGATACTGTCATGATAAAGGACGGTCGCACGTATGTAAACGACGAACTGGTCGATGAGAGTTTCGTAAGCTATCCCGCCGAAAGCGATTACGGCCCGGTGCTGATAGGCAACGGTCAGTACCTTGTAATGGGCGATAACCGCGCGGTCAGTCACGACAGCCGGGCGGACGACGTGGGTACGCTGAAGGCCGACTACATAATCGGCCATGCGCGCAGCGTGGTCTATCCGCTGTCCGACATACACGGCATATAATCGCTTCAGGGAGGCCGTCGGTGGAACTGCTTATCGATATATTGCTGGCGCTGGGCATTGCGGCGATACTGCGCGGGTTTGTGTTTACACTGGTGTGCGTTAAGGGCTTTTCAATGAGCGATACGCTTAAAAATGGCGACAGACTGTTTGCGACCAAGCTGGATTTGATTTTTGCAAAGCCCAGGCGCGGGCAAATCGTGATTTGCCATTACCCGGATTCGCGCCGCAAGAACTATATCAAGCGCGTGATAGGTTTGCCGGGCGATACGCTGGAGATAAGCGGCGGCGTGACGTACATAAACGGCGCGGCGCTGTTGGAGCCGTATGTTGCGCATCCGACGCGGCGCGACTTTGCGCCGGTTACGCTGGGCGACGGCGAGTATTTCGTAATGGGCGACAATCGCGCATGTTCGCGCGACAGCCGCGTCGTCGGCCCGCTTGGGCGCAGGCAGATATTCGCCGTGGCCAGACTGAGACTGTGGCCGCGCGGCGGCAAAATACGACTTTAGAAATTCACGGATTTCATTTGCGAAAGGAAGTTATTCGAATGGACGGTAAGTCTGAACTTGATAAGCCGACCCAGACCGAGCAGGAGAATGCCGAGGGCAAAAAGCTGCTGGAACTGAGCGAGGACGACGGCGAAGCGCAGCGCAAAGTCGAGCGAAAGAAGAAGTTCGGCAAGGAAGCGCGCGAATGGGTGATACTTATTGCGTGCACGCTGCTGGCGGTATTCTTGGTGCGCACGTATGTATTCGAGCCGATAGTCGTGGACGGCCCGTCGATGAACGATACGCTCTATACCGGAGACCGCGTGTTTGTGACTAAGTTCGACTATCTGTTCGGCGAGCCGGAGCGCGGCACGGTCGTGATATGCCACTATCCCAACTCCAAGGAGAACTACATAAAGCGCCTTGTGGGTCTGCCGGGCGATACGATCGAGATACGCGACGGCGTGACTTACCTAAACGGCGAGGCACTGGCCGAAAGCTTCATCGCGCATCCCACCAATCGCGACTACGGTCCAATCACGCTGGGCGATGACGAATATTTCGTGATGGGCGATAACCGCGCTAATTCCAACGACTGCCGCGCGGTAGGCCCGCTTACCAAGTCGCAGATCGTCGGTCATGTGCGTTATCTGTTCTTCCCGTTCAACCGCATGGGTACGGTTGAGCAGCAGTATCAGGACTGATATACCGAAAGACATGCAATATTGTGCCGCCCCGGAACATTCCGGGGCGGCATTTGTGATACGGGCGCGCTTGTTATAGCGGCGCGCAGATGATACAATATCTGTAAGAAGGGGGCGACGCTATGCGCATTACGCATTCGCGAGCTGAACAGACGCGCGGACTGCTGATGTCAAGACTGCGCGTGGGGCTTGAAGGCGGCAAAGACAAAATCTACGTGCTCGTGCCTGAGCAGATAACACTGCAAACCGAGCTTGACATAGTGGATTCGCTTAACATAAACGGTTCGTTTGCGATACAGGTAATCAGCCCGGCAAAGCTGTACACGCGGGTATTCGAGGCGGCAGGCGAGCCGGAGGGGGTGCCGATAGACGAGCGCGGCCGGGCGCTGCTGCTAGGCGCGGCGATACGCGACATAGGCAAGCAGCTCAACTGGTACGCCGGAGCGGCCGCTAAGCCGGGCTTTGTAATAAAGGCGCTCTCACAGGTGGGCGAGCTTAAAAACGCGGGCGTTATGCCTGACGATATTGCACAAATGGCTGCACAGGCGCACGATCCGGCGCTTAGCGCAAAGCTCGGCGACATATCGCGCATATACGCCGCGTATTCCGACGCGCTTGCTGGCAGATTTATAGATGGCGCGGACAGGCAGTGCGAATGCCTGCGCCGATTCGAATATGCGGAATTTTTGAACGGCGCGGACGTAATCATGTATGGCTTCGACATGATAACGCCGCCGCTGGAGCGCCTCGCGGTCGCGCTGTGCAAACGCGTGCGCTCGTTTGAACTGATAATCGCGATGCCGCGCCGGGATGCGCGCGACTACGGCGCATACGAGACCGTGGCGCTTTCGCTCAACCGACTGGTGACTGCGCTCAGGAACGCGGGCGAACCGTGCCAGATTGAATATGAGCCTGACAAACCGCCGCAGGGCGAAACCGGCTTTTTGCGCCGCGAAGTATTTGCGCATCCAATGCAGCACTGGCAGGGCGAACCGCGCATGATAAGGCTGCAAACTCTGCGCGACCCGTTTGACGAGGCGATGGAGGTGGCTGCACAGGCGCGCGAGTTGGCACGCAACGGTATGCGCTGGCGCGACATAGCAGTGGTGTCGCCGCGCATGGACGAATACCGGCACCTGCTCGAGCGCGCATTCGCGCTTTACGATGTGCCGCTGTTCATAGCGCAGCCGCGCGCGCTTGCGGGCGAACCGCTGCCGCGCTATATGCTGGCTGCACTGCGCGCGATCAGTCACGGTTTCAGGCAGGAAGACATGCTCGACTGCCTGAAAAGCGGCTTTGGCATGACCGGGCGCGCCGCACAGCTATTAGAAAACTACATAGTGCAATTTGGCATAAGCGGCCGAAAATTCCTAAGCCCGTTCAAGCGCGGCGGCACGGAGCTTGTCGAACAGGTGGAGCCACTGCGCGCGGCGTTCGTCGGCCCGCTGAACTCGCTTAAACTCAGGCTGGATTCAGCCGAAACGATGGGCAATCAGGCCTCGGCGCTGTTCATCCTGCTGGAAGAACAGTCGGCGCTTGAAATGCTGAAATCGCGTCAGGCCGAACTGATAAGCGGCGGCAAAAACGACGCGCGCGCAATGCGGCGTATGGTCGAGGCCGCATACGGTGCGCAGGTCTGGAATAAGCTGATTGGCCTTATTGACCAGCTCTATCTGCTGCTGGGCGAGCGCAAAGCTGACACAGGGCTATTGTCCGATCTCATGCGCAGTGCATTGGAATGCGACGAAGTGCGCGTGCTGCCGCAGTCGGGCGACGCGGTTGCAGCAGGGCGATTGGGCGATATTAAGGTAGGGCATGTCAAGGTGCTGTTCATGCCGGGTATGCAGGACCAGCCGCCCGAGGCCGACGCGCAATTGCTCACCGATTCCGAACGCGCCGGGATAGAACGCGATATGCACGTGTTTTTAGGCTACAACAGCGAGCATAAGCAGCTTATGGAAAACGTCGATCTGATGGCGGCGTTTGCGGGCGCGGAGCGCGCGGTCGTCTGTTCATACGCGATAAGCGACTTCAGCGGTACGGGTCAGCGTCCCGGCGACTTTGTGCTAAGGCTGAAAAACGTATTCCCCGACATGAAGCAGCGCGGCGTATCCGGCCGCGACCGCACGCTGCCATTGCGCATGGCCAGCGCGGCGGCGGCGCGCGAGCAGATTGCGCCCATGAGCCGCCGCGGACTTGTCGACGGCAGTCTGCCGGCCGTGGTGCGTGGCACATGGGCGGCGCTGTACCGACTGCCCGGCGGCAGCGCGGACATAATCGAGCGCGCGCTGATGCACGAGGTGAAGTCGCAGGACTTGCCGCGTCCGCTTGCGCAAAGGCTGCATCACGGCCTTAAATCGGTCAGCATAACTCGGCTGGAGCAGCACGCGCGCTGCCCGTTTGCGGAGTTTGTGCGCTACATGCTGCGCCCGGTCGAAAACATAAAATATGAGCTTCAGCCGCGCGACAAAGGCATGTTCTATCACGACGCGCTGGAAACATTCACGCGCCGCGTGGTTGCGGCGGGCGGCTTCGACAAGTTTACGCCCGAACAGCTCGTCGAACTCATGGACAACGTGACGTTCGAGATGGAACGCAAATGGAGCGAACTTATACCTTTGAATGAAGATTCGCTTATGCGCGCGCGTTCGCGCGACATGGTGCGAACTGCGCGGCGCGCGGCGGCGGCGATGGCGCGACAGATGAAGGGCAGCGCTTACGGCCCGTCCATGCTGGAAATCGACTTTGGCGAGGCGGGCGAGCTGTCGCTTGATCTGCCCGACGGCCCTCTGCGTGTGCGTGGGCGTATAGACCGCGTTGACCTGCTGGACTCGGGCGACTTGCAATGCCTGCGCGTCATCGACTATAAACTGGGTGGAAAAGCCGCATCACTCAGCGAAATGTACTATGGTCAGCAGCTCCAACTGCTCACTTACCTGTGCGCGGCGCTGAACATAAAGCCCGGATTTGAACCGGCGGCGGCGCTGTATTTCGC
>USEE01000005.1 GCA_900553645.1 uncultured Eubacteriales bacterium | reverse complement strand
TGGCGTACTGGTAGACGTAGTACGCACGGTAGAAGTGCGGGATGCGCATCCATTCGTAACGTACAGTGTCGCCTACTTCCATGCCCGGATAGTACTGGCGGATGAGGTTTTCGTAGAGCGCGCAGAGGTTTTCCTTGTTGAGCGGCTCGCCCGGATCGGCCTGGTGGTGGGGCTTCATTTCAAACTCGGCAAACTGCGTCTGACGGAATAGCGTGGTGCGGAACTGCTCAAGCAGCGAGTTCAGCAGATACGCCCGCTCGCGCTTGTCCGTTACCGTCTTGAGCATGTCGCGCACAACCAGCATCTCGTTGCAGGTGGACGCAACCTCAGCTACAAATAGCGAGTAGTCGCTCGTCGGATACGGCTGATTGCCCGACGAATACCATGTGTGCATCGCATGGCCCATCTCGTGCGCAATCGTCATCTTGTTGTCCAGCGTCTCGTGGTAGTTGAGAAGTACATACGGATGTACGCCGTATGCGCCCGTCGAATACGCGCCGCTCGTCTTGCCGCGGTTCTCGTATACGTCGATCCAGCGCTGGTCAATCGCCGCGCGCAGCTGCGTCGTGTATTCTTCGCCCATTACCTCAAGCGACTTCACAACCTCAGCATACGCCTCCTCATAGGGCAGACCCATCTTGACGTCGCCCACTATCGGCACGTACATGTCGTACGGGCGCACAGTCTCAAGCCCCATTAGCTTGCCGCGCAGGGCAATGTAGCGCCCCATCGCGGGCAGATGCGCGTGTACCGACTCGATCAGATTGTCGCATACCGAGCGCGGTATCTCGTTTGAGTATAGCGCCGCCTCCAAAGTGTTCGGATACTTGTGTGCGCGCGCCGAGAATATGTCGCCCTTTACGCTGGAGGAATAGGTGGTCGCGATTGTGTTGCCCCACTTGGCCAGGGTCAGCATAAGCCCGTCCCACGCCGCCTTGCGTACATCGCGGTTCGCGCTCTCCAGCAGCGGTATGAAGTTGCCGTGCGTGATCTCGATGTCGCTGCCGTTATCGTCCTTGATGGTCGGGAACGTCATGTCCGCGTCCGTCATCATGGAATAGATAGCGTCGGGCGCGCCCTTCATCTCGGAGGTAGAGGCAATCAAAGTCTCAAGCTCGCGGCTGAGCGTGTGCGGACGCATGTGCATTACGCCCTTCAGATATACGCGATAGTCATTGAACGCGGGCTTGTCCATTACCGCCTTTATGTAGCTTTCGTCCAGAGACAGCAGCTCCGGCTCCACAAACGCCGCCGCCTGCATAAGCTCCTGATACGTGTGCATGGCCATGTCGCTCAGCCGCTGATAGGTCGGGTTGGCGTTGTCCTCGTCGCGGCGGCAGCTGGCATAGGTGAATAGCCGCTCCATGCGCCGGCTGAGGTCGAACATGCGGCGCAGCGCGTTGAGCAGCGCAGTCTCGTCGCCCAGCGTGCCCGCCAAAGCCGCAAAGTCCTGCAGCTCGGCGTTTACCGCCTTGCACTCGGCCTCCCATGCCTCGTTCGTCTCGTACAGCGCCGTCATGCCCCACTTGTATTTGTCGGGGATTTGCGCGCGATTGCGAATTTCTTCCATGTCGATTACCTCCTGCACTCTGTGGGCGCGGTTTAATCCGCGCCATAACTGGATATAGTATAGCACATGTTGCCATTAAACACAAACATGCACCCCGCCCGATATTGGTGAACTTGGCGCGATAGTGTGAAAAAAACCGCACAAACGTTCCACGCGGCGCGCGCATGTGGTATAATTTATAATAGGGCAAGTTATAATAGGCGGGCTTTCGGCGCTTTAGGATACTTAAAAGCCACCCGCCATGCAGATTGTTTGGGAGGTATGCGCATGAACGAACAGGCGTTTGAGCTTACTTCGCTGGCCATGCGATACTGGTTTACAGGACTTATGCTGGCCGCGGTGCTGTGCGCGTTCAGGCTGGCGGTGCTCGATCATCGCAAATTGCGCCGCGAGCGTCAGACCGCCCCTAATATGGAATACGTGGGCGAATTCCTGGTCGTCAAGGGCGCGGGCGACGTGCTGCGCGGCGAACGCTACGCGATATACCGCGATATAGTAATCGGCCGCCGCAAAAAGTGCGACGTGATCCTTAGCGACAAAAGCGTGTTCCCGCGCCACGCGCGCGGCGAACTGCGCTCGGGCGGTATGCTGATCGGCGCGATAGGCCGCGCGCCCGTGTCATTGCGCGGCCAGCCCATTCAGCAGGAAATACTGGTCAAGGACGGCGCGCTGTTCTGCATAGGCGCAATCACGCTCCAGCTCACGCTTTATGATGTTGAGGTGGAATATGAGGTGGATGGCGAGGGCCGCGCGATAGACGCATCCAGCGTAAACGGCGACGACTTCGACCGCGACTTCATGCCGTTCGAGCACGAGTTCGACGGCGAATACGGTCAGGCACAGCAGCCGGACATAAGCGAGCCGGACTACTTAGAAGGCGAACCGGCCCAGCCGACCAAGCCCAAGCGCAGGCAAAGGTCGGCTAAGGCAGTAAGCGACGCGCCCGACCTGGCCGACCTCGACGACGATTGCGACGACACGCCGCGCGCGGCAAAGCCTAAGCGCAAGAAGCCCACCTCGGCCGAACCCGACGACTTCGACCGCGAATACGGCCAGCCCGCGCGCCCGGCGAAACTTAAACCCAAGCGGGTAAATGTAAAGGCGCGCGAGTTCAACCCGCCCGATGTGGCAGAGGACGAACTGGCCGACTACGAGCCTGCCGCGACAAAAAAGACAAAGCGGCGCGGCCACGGAGCTGATATATGAAAAAGAATACCATTCAGGCAAACGACATGAAGCGCGCGCGCCCCGCACCGGCGCGGGCAAACCGGCGCGCGGGCGCGGCGGCCGAGCGGCTGCTGACATACGTAATAGTGCTGTTCCAGATAAGCGCGTTTTCGCTTATCGCGCTAAAGAGCCAGCCGGTCGATATGCAGGCGCTCATAATGGCGGCGGCATTCCCGCTGGGCACACTGCTGCTAAAGATGCTGATCGACCGTGTGTGGCATGTCGATAGGATACTGTACCTGCTTACAATGGCGCTGTGTTCAATCGGCATGGTCATGCTGGAGGATATAACCAAGCCCGTGACCGCGCTTAAACAGGCGATATTCTTCGCGCCCGCAATCGGCGCGATGCTCATCGCAATCGTAATCATGCGCCGCGTGACCAATTGGGAAAAGCTGATGTGGCCTGCGATGGCGGTAAGCGTCGTGATAATGCTGCTGCCGATGATGCCGGTAATCGGAGGCTGGACAAACGGCGCGCGCAACTGGGTCACGCTCAAGAAGCTGGGCGTGGACGTGGGCTTTCAGCCTTCGGAATTTGTCAAGATACTTCTTTTGTGGGTGCTCTCGGCGGCGTTTGCGCAAAAGCGCGGCTTCAAGCGCATGATACCCGCGCTGGCGTTCGCGGTGGCGATGTGCCTGATACTGCTCATTGTTCAGCGCGACTTAGGCACGCTGCTGATATACTTCTTCCTGACGATAGGCATGTTCTATGCCGCGACCAGCAACCTCATGCTTACCGGCATAGGGCTGGCGGGCGGCTGCGTGGGCGCGGTGGGCGCGTACCACCTGTTCGACCACGTAAAAACGCGCGTGGACATATGGATAAATCCGTGGAGCGATACTCAGGATAAGGGCTATCAGATAGTGCAGGCGCTTATCGCGATAAGCTCGGGCGGGCTGTTCGGACTGGGACTTGGCCTCGGCACGCCGCGCATGATACCTTACTATCATACCGACTTCATATTCGCGGCCATATGCGAGGAGTTCGGCATAATATTCGCGGTAGGCATGTTGGCGCTGTACTGCTTTTTGATAATGCGCGGACTGCGCATTGCGCTGGAGGCCTCGACCGCGTTCCATAGCCTGATGGCGCTGGGCGCGACGCTGATGCTGGCGGTGCAGACGTTCGTAATTGTGGGCGGCGTTACAAAGATGATACCGCTGACCGGCGTTACATTGCCGTTTGCCAGCGCGGGCGGCTCGTCGCTTATAAGCTGCATGGCGATGATAGGCATACTGCTGGGCGTGTCCTCGCTCAACCGGCAGGAGCGCGCGCGGGCGCTGCGCAGCTAAGATGCGGCGCTATGCCTTAGCCACAAAATCAAACCGCACCTGCAAACAGAGGTGATCTATATATGAAAGAACTGCGCCGCAACATACGCATACTGGGCGCGATAATGCTTTCGGGCATACTGGTGCTGGCGATATACCTTAACTATACAGTCATGCTGAACGGCAACCGCTGGACAAACAGCGCCAGCAATACCCGTCTGGTCACGGCGCGCAAAAACGTAATCGCGGGCGACATACTCGATCGCAATGGCGTGACGCTGGCCACCAGCGACGAGGACGGCGCGCGCGTATACAATTCCTCGTCCAGCATACGCCGCGCGGTGTCGCAGACCGTGGGCGACACGCTGGGCATGAGCGGCACGGGCGTTGAAACGTTCCATGCCTCGACATTGCTCGGCCTGTCCAACAACATACTCGACCGCGTGACTCAGGCGCTGAGCGGCGCGCAAAGGCGCGGCTCGGACATATACCTGACCATCGACGCGGAGCTGAGCGAATACATAATGGAGCGCTTCCCCGAAAACAAAAGCGGCGCGGTCGTGCTGATGAATTACAAGACCGGCGAATTGTACGCGATGGTGTCCCTGCCCACCTACGATCCCAAGCGCGTGGCCAAGCGCTCCGACGAGGACGCGGACGCGCCCTACCTCAACCGCGCAACGCAGGGCATGTACCCGCCCGGCTCCACGTTTAAGATAGTCACGTTGGCCGCGGCGCTGGAATCCCTCGCTGATGTTCAGCAGCGCGAGTTCTATTGCGCGGGCGAGATGGTGGTGGGCGACGGCACAGTGACCGATAACGAGGGCAACGGCCACGGCGATCTGACGCTCAAAAGCGCCTTCACGCGCTCGTGCAACCTGACGTTCGGCAGTCTGGCGCTGGAGCTGAAGGCCGCGCGGCTCAAGAGCAAGGCCGAAGCGATGGGCTTCAACACCAACTTCCTGTTCCGCGATCTGGTGGTATACGAAAGCAGCTTCCCCGCCCCGGAGAGCGATTACGAACTCGCATGGGCGGGCGTGGGGCAGGGCAAGGTGCTCGCCACGCCGCTGCACATGGCTATGATTGCGGGCGCAATCGCCAACGAGGGTCAGATGGTCGAACCGCAGTTGATCTCATCCATAGTGGGCGACAGCGGCATACCGCAGGTGCGCACCAGCCGCGGCGTTTTCCGGCGCATAGTGTCGCAAAACGTCGCGCGCATAATCGACAGCTATATGAAGGCCACGGTCGAAAGCGGCACCGGCTCCAAGGCGCAGGTGGATGGATACACCATCGCGGGCAAGACCGGCACCGCCGAGGTGTCGTCCTCAAAGTCGGTAAAGCCGCACGCATGGTTTGTGGGCTACTGCGCGGACGACGCTCACCCGCTCGCAATCGCAATCGTGGTCGAAAACGGCGGGCACGGCGGCGATGTGGCCGCGCCGCTGGCGGCGAAGATATTCAAAAAGGCTATTAAGCTGGGATATTGACAAAACGAACGAGCCGGAGCACATCAAATGCTCCGGCTCGCTCGCGTTCAGGGCGGTATATCGGCTAAAAGGCGCTTTTAAGGCAAGGCGCGCCTTGAGCGCCGCGTTTATGTCAGGGGCGGTACCATGCATATGTGTCAAAGAATTCCTGATCGGCGTTGGGCTGCGGCGCGCCCGGCGTGGAGCGACCGTTCTTGATGTACTCAATCAGCTTATCGGTCAGCTCCTTTACTATGTCGGGGTGCTCGCTTATCAGGTTGCGGCGCTCGGATATGTCGGCGCTCAGGTCGTACAGCTGCATGTCGGGCGCGTCGGCGGGCTCCTCGCCGGGCTTGGGATCGCTCCAGCCGCCGCTGCCCTTGCACAGTTCCAGCTTCCACTTGCCGCGCCGTATCGAGAACGAGCCGTCTATGGAATGGTGCACGGTGTAGTCGCGCACGGGCGCGTCCGACCTGCCCTGCCATACGGCCAGCTCGGATACGCTGTCCTCGCCCATGTCGTCGGGCAGATTTTCGCCGATCAGCTCGGCCGCCGTCGCCATAAGGTCGCTCAGGCACAGCGTCTGGGCGCGCTCGCTGCCCGCCGGTATACCTTTGGGCCACGACGCGACGAATGGTATGCGGTGCCCGCCCTCGTATATGTCGGCCTTGTGCCCGCGGAATACGTAGCTGGGGTTGTGGCCCGCCGCCAGCAGCGCCGGATAGTCGGCCATGGGCGAGCAGCCGTTGTCGCTTGTGAATATTACGAGCGTGTCGTCGTATATGCCCTTTTCGCGCAGCTTTGCGCATACCTGACCCACCACGTCGTCCACCATCAGCACGAAGTCGCCGTAGCTGTTCGTGCCCGATTTACCCTGAAATTCGGGCGTGGGCAGTATGGGCGTGTGCGGCGCGGGCAGCGGGAAGTATATGAAGAAGGGCCTGTCCGCCCACTCGTCTATCCATTCCAGCGCGCGCTCGGTCAACTTGGGCAATACCTGCTCGTGGTCAAAGTCGGGCGCGGTGGGGCCTTTGCGCCAGAAGCGCTGACCTTCGGACGCGGTCTCGTGATCGGGCAGCGCCGTGGCGGTGCGGCCGTCTATGTATACGTAGGGCGGCATGTCCAGCGACGCGGATATGCCGAAGTAGCGGTCGAAGCCGTGATCCAGCGGGCCGCCGTACACGGGGCGGGAATAGTCCACGCCGTCCATCGCGGCAAAGTTAGCCGGCTCACTGGCACCGGGCTTTTTCGCCCAGTCCAGACCTAGGTGCCACTTGCCCACGCAGCCGGTAACGTAGCCTGCGCCGCGCATAAGGTCCGCCACGGTGCGGCGGTCGGCCTCTATAAGCGGCTCGGTGTAGCCGCCTATTACGCCGCTCTTTAGCCGTGAGCGCCAGTTGTAGCGCCCGGTCAATATGCCGTAGCGCGACGGCGTGCACACCGCCGAGGTGGAGTGCATGTCGGTGCAGCGCATACCGTCGCGCGCCATTGCGTCGATGTTTACTGTGTTCAGCTTGGAATCCGGGTTAAGGCAGGATACGTCGCCGTAGCCCATGTCGTCGGCCAGTATGTATACGATGTTGGGCAGCTTTCGCATTTTGAGTGTCGTCCTTTCGCCCGAGCGCGGCGCTCGGCCATCATATTTTATTGGTTCTATCATAGCATAAGCGCACATTTTTACAAGCCGCATTATCCAACTAAAATTCGCGCCGCGTTTTTGCGGAATTGACGCGCGCGCGCGTTGTGTCAGCCGCGCCATACCGATTTTGCTCAAATTGCGTTGCGTACCGCGCGCACAGGTGATATTATATGTACATACTAACTTAAAGGCGGTGCAGCCGATGGCGGCAAACGACAACGACGCGCGCCGGTATGCGCGCCGGAGCGCCGGTGCGATGCGCGTGCCCGAGTGGCGCGGCGAACCGGGCGGCGAGCTGGACGATGTAAAGTACGGCGAGGGCTTCCGCGCCCGGCAATCTAATTCGCGGGACGATTACGCGGAAGCCAACGATTATGAATACGAAACCCGCGGACGGAATATTGATACTGAGGCAAATGGCGAACCCGCGCGCGATTACGACGGCCGCACAGCGCCGCGCGATGGCAGTTCTACCCGGGCAAGGTCTGCGCAATCGCGCGGCGACGAATACCGCCGCCGCGCCCCGGCGCTGGACGATTACGAACGTGAAACCGACTATGCCGACGAGCGGGGGACTGCCCGCACGCGGCGCGCGGCGCGCGATTATGATGACTACTCCGCACGGAGGACTAACCCGCGTGCAGCCGCTTATGACGAGCGGGACGATTACTCCAAACGAAGGACGAACTCGCGTGCAGCTGCTTATGACGAGCGGTATTACGCAAACCGGGACTATGATAACCGCGATTACGATGAGCAGGACTGCGACAATCAGGACTACAACGAACGCGATTACGGCGAACAACAGGATTACAACAACCGCCCTAGCCGTAAACCCCGCCGCCGCGCAAACCCGCGCGCCGCGCTCGACCGTCTGTCCGGCATAGCCGAGCGCCTCGCCCGCCATGCCGCGCCGCGCGACGATACCCGGACAGCATACTACACCGACCCGCGCAAGGACGCGCCCGAGGCCGAAGAATCGGTCGTATACGGCGGGCGCGACCACGACAACATACCCTCCGCCGACATGCGCCCCAATATCGGCAAAAGGCCGCTTATTGGGCTGTGCGCGCTGTTTGTGGTGCTGCTGGTGGCGGTGCCGCTTATGATGCGCGGCGTTACGCGCGTAAACCTGTATGACGATAAGTCCGTGCGCCCCGCTGCCGCAATCAGCCTGCAATCGCAGACCGCCGCGCCCACCGATCAGCCCAGCCAGCAGCCCACCGCCGAGCCGACAATATCGCCCGGCATGATGGTGTCGCAGTACACCGGCCGCACGCTGGATAAGACCAAGCCCGCCGTAGCGCTCACGTTCGACGACGGCCCCAGCAATCAGACCGGCCGCATATTGGACGCGCTGGAAAAGGACGGCGGACTTGCGACATTCTTCTTAGTGGGTGACCGGGTGGAAAAGTACGCCGAGACCGCCCAGCGCGAATACGCGTCGGGCTGCCTCGTGGGCACGCACATGTACAGCCACACCAAGCTTACCGACATGACGGCGGCTGAGGTGGAAAACGAGCTTAATCAGTGCAGAGCCATCCACCTAAGCGTAATCGGCGCGCAGCCCAGCGTGGCGCGCCCGCCCTATGGCTCGGCCAACGCGACCGTGCGCGAGGCGTTGAACCTGCCGCTGATTAACTGGTCACTCAACTCCAACGACTGGGAGACGCGCGACGCCGACCGCATATATAACGACGTGATGAACAATATTCAGGACGGCGACATAGTGCTGTTCCACGATCTGAAGGACTTCTCGGCCTCGGCCATCGAGCGCATAGTGCCCGCGCTTACAAAGCAGGGCTATCAGCTGGTAACGGTGCAGGAGCTGTTCGAATTGAAGGGCCGCACGCTGGAGCCAGGCGTGCTGTACTCCAGCCGCGTGACGGCCGAGAAATGACGCGCTTTGTTGAGCTGTTTAAGGCATAGGCCCGCGCCCAGCCTCACCCGAAATAACCTGCCTTAATCCGAAACGCAACCGCCCCGCACTGCGGCATATCGCCCGGCGCTGGGCGGTTTTTTTCTGAATTGCGGCACGAAATGTGCATGAAATGTTATTATTGGTGAACTCACAAAAACCCGCTTGACATTAAAATAATCGGCTCGTATAATATATAGCGTGCAATGTATTAAACGAGATTGGCGCGCGGCCGCCGGGGAGGGCGGCATGGAAGCAAGGCGCGCGGGAAGGAGGATTGTTCTTTTTTGCCTAAACATGTTGGAAGACAGTTCAAACGCATTCACATGATAATGGATTACAACTTCAATAGCGTAGTCGCGCGGTACGACCTTACCACCGCGCAGGCGGATATGCTGATACTGCTGTTCCATAACAAGGGCACGCCCATGTGCCAGAAGGACATAGAGGAGCGGCTGGGGCTTAAAAACCCCACGGTAACGGGCACGCTCAAGCGGCTTGAGGCCAAGGGCTTCATAAAGCGCGTGCCGCTGGAAAGCGACCACAGGTTCAACCAGATCACGCCCACGCCGCGCGCGTGGGAGCTGGATTCAGAGCTGCTAAAAACAATTCGCACCAACGATGAGCGGATGCTCAATGGCTTTTCCGACGAGGAACGCGCTCAATTGGATGATTACCTGAATCGCATAATAGAAAATCTCACCGAAAAGGGAGGCTGACTATGAAAAGGCTGATGGCCTATATAGGCAAGTACAAAAAGTACGCCATAGCCACGCCGTTCGTAATGATCGGCGAAGTGCTGATGGAACTGCTGATACCGCTGGTAATGGCGGCGATGATCGATAAGGGCATAAGCAGCGGCGACGTACAGTATACCGTAAAGATGGGTTTACTCATGATACTGATGGCGATAGTATCGCTGTGCTTCGGCTCGCTGGGTTCACGCTTTGGCGCGGTGGCCAGCATGGGCTTTGCCAAGAACGTGCGCCGCGCGCTGTTTGAAAAGGTGCAGTCGTTCTCGTTCTCCAATGTGGATAAGTTCTCCACCGCGTCGCTGGTTACGCGCCTGACCACCGACGTAAACAACGTCCAGAACGCATTCAACATGATGATCCGCATGGTGTTCCGCGCGCCCATAATGATGATCGGCGCGCTCGTCATGGCGATTAAGCTTAACGCCAAGCTCGCGATGGTATTTTTAGTCGCGATACCGATACTGTGCGTGGGTCTTTACCTGATTATGAGCAAGGCGCACCCGCGCTTTAAGGCCATGCTTGAAAAGTGACCTCAAGGCGCTCAACTCCGACGTGCAGGAAAACCTGATCGCCATACGCGTTGTAAAGGCGTTTGTGCGCGAAAAGTACGAATCCGATAAGTTCGATAACAGCGCCGAGGCCGTGCGCGCTACCCAGTACCGCGCCGAAAAGCTGGTTCAGCTTAACCAGCCGCTTATGCAGATATGCATGTACGGCTGCACCGTGGCCGCACTGTGGTTCGGCGGCAACATGGTGATTGGCGGCACGTTCCAGATTGGCGCGCTGTCCAGCTTCATCGGCTACATCAGCCAGACGCTGATGTCGCTTATGATGGTGTCCATGATACTTATGATGACAATAATCTCTCGCGCGTCCATTACCCGTATTAACGAAGTTCTGGACGAAACCCCCGACATTTCCGACAGCAGCGCCAGCACTGACGTGCGCGTTGAGGACGGCTCCATCGTATTCAAGGACGTGGCCTTCTCCTACAATAAGAAGCAGAAGCGCGCTACTATCGAAAACATCAACCTGAACATACCCTCGGGTACGCATGTGGGCATAATCGGCGGCACCGGCTCGGCCAAGTCCACACTGGTTCAGCTAATTCCCCGCCTGTACGACGCAGATAAGGGCGAGGTCATAGTGGGCGGCCACGACGTGCGCGATTACAAGCTGCACGTACTGCGCGACGACGTGGCAATGGTGCTGCAGAAGAACGTGCTGTTCTCGGGCACCATCGCCGAAAACCTGCGCTGGGGCAACGAGCACGCTACTCAGGAAGAAATCGAAGCCGCGTGCCGCAGCGCGCAGGCCGACGACTTTATCAAGTCCTTCCCGGACGGATACGAAACCGAGCTGGGTCAGGGCGGCGTTAACGTGTCCGGCGGCCAGAAGCAGCGCCTGTGCATAGCCCGCGCACTTATAAAGAAGCCCAAGATCGTAATCATGGACGACTCCACCAGCGCGGTCGATACCGCGACCGACGCGCGCCTGCGCGAGGCTATCCATCGCGAACTCAAGGATACCACGTCCATAATCATCGCCCAGCGCATAACCTCCATCGCCGATTGCGATATGATTATCGTAATGGACGACGGACACATATCCGACGTGGGCACGCATGACGAACTGATGAAAAGATCCGAGATATACCGCGAGGTATATCAGTCCCAGCAGAAGGGGGTGGCGTAAATGGCACAGGGCAAGAATGTACAGCAGCGCCCTATGGGCGGCCCCGGCGGGCGCGGCCCGGGTCGTGGCATGCCCGGCGCAAAGCCCAAGGACATAAAGGGCAGCATAAAGCGCCTGATGGGTTACATGGGCGCGTATAAATGGTATCTGCTGCTGGTTGTGGCGCTGATTGCGATTTCCTCGCTGGCACAGGTAAAGGGCACCAGCTATCTGCAGGGCATAGTCGACGATTACCTCACGCCGCTGGCGAGCAACTTCGCCTCGACCGGTCTGGTTGACGAAACGCTGCTCTCCGGCTTTGTAAAGACGCTGGCCAGCATGGCGTTTGTGTACCTGTTCGGCGCGCTGTCCACGTTCGCATACGCGCGTCTGATGCTAAAAATATCCACCGGCACGCTGCTTAAACTGCGTACCGACCTGTTCGAGCATATGGAAACCCTGCCCATACGCTACTTCGATACCCACGCGCACGGCGATATTATGAGCCGCTACACCAACGACGTCGATACCATCCGCGAGATGATGTCCAACTCGGTAGCCAGCTTCATATCCTCGGGCATAACCGTGGTCAGCATATTCATTATGATGGTCTACTACTCGTGGCTGCTGACGCTGATCGTGATCGCGATGATGGTGCTTGTCACCTTCGTATCGGGCAAGATCGCGGGCCTGAGCGGCAGGTACTTCCGCAAGCAGCAGACCGCGCTGGGCGCGCTCAACGGCTACATCGAGGAGATGATCGAGGGCGCAAAGGTAGTCAAGGTCTTCTGCCGCGAGCAAAAGACCGAGGAGAAGTTCAACGAGCTGAACGAAAACATGTGCGAGGCGGCCACCGCGGCCAATACCTTCGGCGGCATCATGGGCCCGGTCAACAATAACCTGTCCCACGCGCTGTACGCAATCGTGGCGGTTATCGGCTGCGTTATGGTCATAAACGGCTTCACCGGCCTGACGCTGGGCACGCTGATCGCGTTTTTGCAATACACCCGCTCCTTCTCCATGCCCGTATCGCAGATCTCTCAGCAGTTCAACACCGTGCTGAACGCCCTCGCGGGTGCCGAGCGCGTGTTCGCGCTGATCGACGAGCCGAGTGAGCAGGATGAGGGCTATGTAACCCTCGCCAACGTAAAATACGACGCGCAGGGCAGGGTTGCCGAGTCCGATAAAGTCACCGGCCAGTGGGCATGGAAGCACCCGCACACCGACGGCAGCGGCACCGACTACAAGCCCGTGCACGGCGACGTGGTGTTCGAGGACGTTACGTTCGGTTATGTGCCCGACAAGGTAGTGCTTCGGGACGTAAGCCTGCACGCGCTGCCCGGCCAGAAGATTGCGCTTGTCGGCTCCACCGGCGCGGGCAAGACCACTATAACCAACCTGATAAACCGCTTCTACGACGTGCCGGGCGGCAAGATACGCTACGACGGCATAAACATAAACAAGATACGCAAGACCGACCTGCGCCGCTCGCTGTCGATGGTGCTGCAGGACACGCACCTTTTCACCGGCACGATAATGGAGAACATCCGCTACGGCAAGCTGGATGCGACCGACGACGAGGTGCGCGCCGCGGCCAAGCTGGCCAACGCCGACGGCTTCATCAGCCGCCTGCCCGACGGATACAACACCATGCTGACCCAGGACGGCGCGAACCTGTCGCAGGGTCAGCGCCAGCTGCTCGCCATAGCGCGCGCCGCCGTCGCCAACCCGCCCGTGCTGATACTGGACGAGGCGACCTCCTCCATCGATACCCGCACCGAGCAATTGGTCGAGCGCGGCATGAACCAGCTTATGGAGGGCCGCACGGTGTTCGTCATAGCGCACCGCCTGTCCACCGTGCGCAACTCCGACATGATACTGGTGCTGGAGCACGGCCAGGTAATCGAGCGCGGCAAGCACGACGAGCTGCTTGAACAGAAGGGCCGCTACTATCAGCTCTATACCGGTATGCAGGAGCTGAGCTAAATTAAATACTTGCCCCCGCTATCGCGGCGCTTATGGCATATGCCTAAAGCGCCGTGTTTTTTGTTGACATGCGCGCGCGGGTGAAGTATGCTTTATAAGACTTGCCGGTAAGGGCAGGGCGGCAAGCGCTGCCTGAGCTGCCTTAATAAATGCAGACCAAACCGAAAGGCTGATATATATGAAGAAGATACTGGGCGCAATGCGCCGCTGCTGCGAGGACTTTAACATGATCGCGCCCGGCGACAGAATCGCCGTGGGCGTGTCGGGCGGCAAGGACAGTATGCTGCTTTTGACCGCGCTGGCGATGTACCGCGACTACATGGGCATACCGTTTGAGGTGGAGGCGATAACCCTCATGACCGGCATACCCGTCGCGGACTATACGCCCGTGGCCGAAACGTGCGCGCGCCTGAACGTGCCCTGCACGCTTCAGCCCAGCGACATATCCGAGATAGTCTTTAACCGCCGCCGCGAGAAGAACCCGTGCTCGCTGTGCGCCAAGCTGCGGCGCGGCGCGCTCAACGACATCGCGGTGCAGCGCGGCTGCAACAAGGTCGCGCTGGGGCATCACCGCGACGACGCGCTGGAGACATTTCTGCTGAGCATGTTTTATGAAGGCAGACTGCATACCTTTCAGCCGGTCACGCGCCTTGACCGCACCGGCCTTACCGTGATACGCCCGCTGCTGTATATCAGCGAAAAGGAAATCATCGGCGCGGCGCGAAAGCTAAGCCTGCCCATAGTCCAATCCACCTGTCCCGCTAGCGGCGAAACCAAGCGGCAGGAGATGAAGGAAATGCTGAACGCCATCTGCCGCCAGATACCCACCGCGCGGCAATATATGCTGAACGCCCTGAAAAACACCGCGCAGTACGGCCTGTGGGATAAGTGCGGACAGGATGATTAGTCAGCGCATAGTTTTATTGGCAAACGATTAGAAAATGCTTCCATAAGGGTTAACCCGCGCCCCGAATCATTGACATCAGTCGCATTGCAGTGTAGTATTAGATTGTCGGTAATACTACACTGTAATGCGACTAACCTTTATGGAGGAATATATTATGACTGATTATCGCGAGGAGCTTGCGGCAGCCATCGCCGAAAAGTATCTGGAACTGGACGCGCTGAGCAAAGAGTCGGGCGCTTACGGCGCGATACGGCTGGACTGGGCGCGCTACGGCGAGGACGGACTCGACGATATGCTGATTGCGTTTATGGAGGGTCTGGACGACTTCGACAAGAGCATGTCGGGCGCGATGAAGGATGAGGATTACGTGCGCACCGCGCTTGAAAACATAATGGACGAGCGCGGCATGACGGACGAGCAGCGCACCAGCTTCCTTAAAACCATGCAGACCTATGCCAGCCAGTCGGGCATGGACAGCCTGCGCGACGCGCTGGACGGGCATAAGGAAAACGTGATGCGCGCGCTGGTGCAGATGAGCGAGGCCGCGCCCGCCGAAAAGGGCAAGGCCAATACTCAGGCCGCGATGGACGAGATATGCCAGTCGGCGCGCCGCCGTCAGCGCGAGGAGCGCCGCGAGATGCTGCAAAACCTCACCGGCGACAGGGCGGACGAGCTGCTGCGCTGCTACGCCGCGTACTGCGTACTGCGCGACGGCGCGGGTGAAAACAGGCTGGACGGCAATTGCTTTAGGCTGATCGGCACCACCGTGCGCGCGGGCGAAAAGCAGTCAGGCGCGCTTGAGGGCGAGCGCTCGGGCAAAATAACCGGCGAACAGGCCGCCGAAGCCTTGCGCGCGATTGCCGAGGTGCTGCTTATCGCGTTTGCGCTGTTTATAAGCTGCTCGGCGGGCGCGTATGCCGCGATTAATGTTGTGCAGCTTGCGGGAATGCTTATCGGCTTCACCGGCGCGCTGGGCGGCGTGGGGCTGGCCGTGGGCATACTGTGCGCGCTGCCCACCGGCATAGTGGTCACGCGCGACATGATACGGCTGTGCGCCAAGGCGGGCGTGTGGCTGGAGCAGCACGCGCTGGAGCCGGGCGCGCAGAAGGCCGCGCAGCTGTTCGACGACTGCGGCAAGTGGATGTCCGAGACAATCGCGCCCGCCGCGCAAAAGACGTGGCAGGACGTGTGCGCGGCGCTTGGCGGCGTGCGTCCGCAGGCTGAGGCCGCGTGGCATAATGCGTGCGGCGCGGCGCAGAATGCGTTCAATGGCGTGCGCCCGCATGTGGAGCAGGCCGCCGCGGGCGCGTGGAACTGGATGGAGCACAGCGCGTATGAGCTGGGCGGCGCGCTAGACAAGCTGTTCAGCGCGTTCCACATGGACCCCAATGGCGAGACTTAATCCGGGGGGCGCGCTATGGATGAAAATACTGAAAAGACGGAATACCTTACGGTAAAGGACGTGGCGGCGCTGGTGCGGCGCAACGAGGAAACCATCCGCCGCATGATACGTGCGCGCAAGCTGGATGTGGAACTAAGCAACAACAACCGCCGCCAGGGCTACATGATTTCAGTCGATCAGCTGGTCAACACATGGGACATATCGCGCGAGGACGTGGAAAGGTACATATCCGCGCGCCGGGCCGAGGAGAAGCCCGACGCGCCCGAGCGCATACCGATCGGCCCCGAGCGCGATATTGGCGGCGAGATAGACCGCAGCGCGAATATAATCGCGCGCGAGATAAACAGAATAGCGGCGCTTGCGGGCGGCGCGAATGCCGGGGAGGGCAGCAGGATGAGCCGGGATTACAACAAGTGGACCGATACGGACGGCACCGAGCATGAGCCGGAGCAAAATGGCGACACTCACGAGTACTTCAGAGCGGACTTTTCCGACGTGGGCGAGCGCGTCAGCGAGATAATCGGCGACGCGTACCGCCAGATACACCGCGCGGTCAATCAGGCGGGCGCGGCCGTGGACGCGGCGATAAAGCAGTCAGCCGAAAACGCCGAACGCGCGAAGGAGGAACAGCGCAGACACGCCAGCGCGGCACGCGACGCCGCCGAATATGCGCGCCGCAAACAGCAGGAGCACTCCGACGCGGCAGCCGCTACCGCTGAACGCGCGCGGCAGGCGCTGGAACGCAGCTTTAGTGCGATACGCGATTCCATAGACCGCACGCGCGACACATCGGGCGGCGCGCGCGCAACCGGCGGCTGGGCCGAGAACATACACCATCCGGGCGAGTGGCAAAGGCCGACTAAGCGCCCCGCGCATGTCCACATCAATATAGACGACGATGACGAGATGGACGACGCGGCGATACGCGACGAATTCGAGGAGTATGTCGAGGCAGAAGCCGAACCCGTGAGCGATGCCGCCGCAGAACAGCCGGCAGAGCAGTCCGATGAACAGCCGGTCGAACAGCCCGCCCCCAAACAGACCTGCGCGTGGTCGAACGCACAGCCTACGCCCGCGCCCGAGGTAGCCCCCGAGCGCCGCGCTAAGCTAGACTTCGACGTGCCCGACGTGGGCAAGGACGCGATGAACGAGGACGGCAACGCGTCGTATCAGCTGCTTCAGGCGGCGCGCCGCGCGGTGGAGGCCCGCATGAACGCGCGCGAGGCGGCGGGACAGGCCGCGCCCAAGCCCGCCGACCTGATAGAGCCTGCGTTTGGCGATAGCAAGCCCGCCGACCTGATAGAGCCTGCGCTTGGCGATAGCAAGCCCGCAGACCTGATTGAACCGGCATTCGGCGATAGCAAACCCGCCAATCTGATAGAGCCTTCGATCGATGTGCCTGAGCAGCATATTGATGTGAAGGGCGATGCGGATGCGCATTCGATTGAGGTACAT
Organism: uncultured Eubacteriales bacterium; assembly: GCA_900553645.1. The sequence goes on along the minus strand of USEE01000005.1, from coordinate 1,611 downwards.
GTCGAAGCGTCCGCGCAGGTCGATATGCCTGAGCAGCCCGCCAAGGCAGAAGCCGAGTCGGAACTGCCTCAGCAGCCTGAAACAATTAAAGTTCCGGACGTTTCCGCAGATGCGGCGGAAGCACCCGTTGACGATACAGTCCCCCAGCTTCCAACAGAGGATGAGGACGCGCTGAAGCAACGCATAAGCAGTCTGGAAGACCAGCTGAAAATGATGAGCAGCCAGTTGGAACTGCTCACCCGTCACCTGATGGGCAAGGACAGCGACAAGTAACGATGATACGCCCCGCCGACGCGATGTGCGGCGGGGTGTTTTGCGCGGGTCTTGCCATAAATAAACCATGCTATTTTACAAAAAACGCCCGCGCGCAGTGCCGCATACTGTGATATAATGAAAAAGTTGAAACTGACACAAGAAATATGCCTGTTAATTGCAATTTGAGACGCACTCCGGGCGGCGCATCGCCGCTTCTGCAAGCTGATTTTGAGCGACTTTCCTTCTTATTTATAAGTACGCACATTTGAATTGGCAGACGCGCGACCGGCTTTTCGGAAAACAAAGGCATTTTAGGGGAGGGCAACATGGGCTTTATAACGGAGATAGGCCGCTTTTTGAAGGTTATGCTGGTGTCGATGCTGCCGATCGTGGAGGTCAAGGGCGCTATCCCGATGGGGATGCTGTGGGGGATGAACGGCTGGGAGGCGTTTGCCGCGGCGATAATCGGTTCGTCGATACCCGTGCCGTTTATAATGTGGCTGCTCAAGCCCGCGCTGCGCTGGCTAAGGAGCCTGCCGTACAAGCCCTGCCACGTATACGCCGACTGGTTTGAAAACCGCGCGATGAAGAAAAAGGGGCGCATATCCGAAAAGAGCCTGATATTTTTGTTCCTGTTCGTGGCGATACCGATACCCACGACGGGCGTGTGGATGGGCTCGGCCATCGCGACGCTGCTGGATATAAGGATAAAATATGCATTGCCTATTATATTAATAGGAAATATAGTCGCAAGCCTTATACTGGTCGCATTGGGCGCGCTTGTAATATAATTCTGTGGACGGCTGCATATATTCAAAATATGCAGCCGTTTATTCATCTTGTTTACGCAATTTTTCGCTAAATCGCGCGAGATGGGCTTGAATTATAAGATAACCGAGCGTATAATAATAAGAACGCACAGGACATATATTGAAAGGAAGTCTATCGCAATGAAAAAGATTGTAAGCCTGATTCTGGCCGCCGCAATGCTGCTGGCCTGCTCCGTATGCTTCGCCGAGGGCGAAACCGTTATGCATGTAGGTACCAACCCCGAGTTCGCTCCGTTCGAGTACGTCGATGATAACGGCGAAATCGCCGGTATCGACGTGGACATCATGAACGAGATCGGCAAGGATCTGGGCGTGACCATCGAAATGCAGGGTATGGAGTTCGACGCGCTGGTTCCCTCGCTGGCCTCCGGCAAGCTGGACGCGACCATCGCGGGCATGTCCATCACCGACGAGCGCAAGCAGAGCGTACTGTTCTCCGATCCCTACTTCACCTCCACTCAGGTGGTAATCCTGCCTGAAGGCTCCGAAATAGCCACTATCGACGACCTCAAGGGCAAGAAGATCG
>USEE01000004.1 GCA_900553645.1 uncultured Eubacteriales bacterium | reverse complement strand
TGTGCTACTTCTACTTCGTCAAAAACTCGGTAAAGCATGTGATCGTGATCGAACCCAGCGACGAGATGGTCGAAATGGCCAAGCCCTACATGAACTACGGCGTATGGCACGGCTAAGATAACAATCATGGACATTATGAAGGTGCATACCTCGCGTCGGATTACCCATGCGCTGCGCAGGCGTCCGCCCGTTTTGGGGCGCAGTCTTTTACGGCGCAGGCGACTGACGCGCGGCTATGCGCCTTTTTATATTGATTAGAGGTAGAATAAACGATGCTGGCATATCTGGACAACAGCGCGACCACGCGCCCGTTCGATCGGGTGGTGGACGCAATGGCCGCCGCAATGCACGACGGCTACTTTAACCCGTCGAGCATGTACCGCCCGGCTATCGATGTGGAAAATCAAATGAAACAGCTGCGCCGCGACATACTGCGCAATCTGCCGGGCGCGGCGGGCGACGTATACTTCACCTCGGGCGGCACCGAGGGCAACAACCTTGCGCTGCTGGGTACGGCGGCCATGGCGCGCGGCAAGCGCCGCTTTATCTGCTCGGCGGTCGAGCATCCGTCGATACTGGAACCAATGCGCCGCATTGCGGAGATGGGGCATGATGTTAAGTACATCCCGGTTGACGGTAAGGGATATATCGATCTCGACGCGCTGAGGGACATGCTGGACGATTCGGTCGAGCTGGTAAGCTGTATGCACGTAAACAACGAGGTGGGCGCGATACAGCCTATCGCAGAGATAGCAAAGCTTATAGCCGAGCGCGCGCCGCAGGCTAAACTGCATGTGGACGGCGTACAGGCGTTCATGCGTGAGCCGTTCCCGGGGCGCTTTGTGGACATGTACACGCTCAGCGGCCACAAGATACACGGCCCCAAGGGCATTGGCGCGCTATACGTAAAGAAGGGCGTGCGCCTTGCGCCGCGCCAGATAGGCGGCGGTCAGGAAAGCGCGATGCGTTCCGGCACCGAGAATACGCCCGGCCTGATGGGGCTTAAAACCGCGATTGAGGAGTACGGCAAGCTCCCCGACCCGCGCGGCCGGCTGCACATGCTCAAGCGCCGCCTGTACGACGGGCTGTGCGAGAGCGCGCCGGGGTGCCTGCTTAACGGCCCGGACGTGGACGAGGGCGCGGGGCACATACTCAACGTATCGTTCCCGGGCGTGCGCGGCGAGGTAATGCTGCACGCGATGGAGGGCGAGGGCGTGCTGGTATCCACCGGCTCGGCGTGCTCGTCCAAGAAGCGGCATCTGTCGCCGGTGCTTATGGCGATGGGGATTGATGCTGACAGGGCGGAGGCGGCGATACGGTTCAGCCTGTCGCCCCTGACTGCCGAAGAAGAAATCGACTGCGCGATAGCGGCGGCGGGCAGGAGCTATGCCGCGCTGAAGGCGTTCAAAAGGAGATAATCAGATGCGAGAGCTTTTGCTTGTACGTTTTGGCGAGGTATTTTTGAAGGGGCACAACCGCAACTACTTTTTCAACTCGCTCGTCACCAACATCCGCGCGGCGGTAAAGCCGATCGGCGCGCAGGTCACTATGGTGGACAGCCGCATACTCGTTACCGGTATGCCCGACATGCAGGACTGCATCGAGCGCGTGTGCCGCGTATTCGGCGTGCATTCGGTTTCGCCCGCGTGGGAGCTGGACAAGGACATGGACGAGATCTATGCTCAGGCGGAAAAGCTGATGGAAGGCCGCACGGGCACGTTCAAGATCGAAGCGCGCCGCAGCGACAAGCGTTTCCCGCTGGATTCTATGGAGATCGGGCGCGAGGTAGGGCACTATGTACTGGAGCATGTACCGGGCCTGACGGTAGACGTACATCATCCCGAGCACAAGCTGAACATAGAGGTACGCGACAAAGCGTACATGTACATTGACAGCTACATGGGCGCGGGCGGAATGCCCTTGGGCACGGGCGGGCGCGCGGCGCTGCTGCTGTCGGGCGGAATAGACTCGCCGGTCGCGGGCTACATGCTTATGAAGCGCGGCGTGACTATCGAGGGCGTACACTTCTACTCCTTCCCGTACACGTCCGAGCGCGCCAAGGAAAAGGTGCTTTCGCTGGGCCGTCTGCTTGCGCGGTACAGCGGCACGTTCAAGATACACATAGTGCCGTTCACGAAGATACAGATGGAGATACACGAAAAGACGCCCGACGAGATGGGCACGATCATGATGCGCCGCTTCATGATGCGCATAGCCGAGCGCGTAGCCGTGCGCCGCAAGTGTCAGGCGCTAATCACGGGCGAGAGTGTAGGTCAGGTAGCCTCGCAGACCATGGAATCGCTCATCTGCACCGACGCGGTGGTCAACATGCCCATATTCCGCCCTGTAATCGGCATGGACAAGGTAGAAATAATCGACATAGCCAACAAAATCGGCACCTACGAAACCTCCATCGAACCCTACGAAGACTGCTGCACAGTCTTTACGCCCCGTCGCCCAGTAACTCACCCGCGTCTTGACAAGGTGGAAGCCGCGGAAGCCGCTTTGGATGTTGACGCTTTGATTGACGAAGCTATTGCCGGGGTGGAGACTATCGTTTTGGAACCTGAGGCGTAACGGAGAGGGACGGTTCTTTCTTTTCGGAAGAAAAGAAAGAACCAAAGAAAAGTCTGCTTATTTAAGCGCGGCATTACTGGCTCGTGCCCGCCAAAAGTAGGGCGGGCGCGAGAAGTAGCGGATGCGTTGCGGCAAAACCCTACGCACTGTCTGCTCACACACCGGGGCGAATGGGAAAACGTACAGTCATTCAGGCGATTCTCCTTACGCCCTGAACACGGAAAGGAGCGCTGATACACATGACACCGACCACCGGCATACACCCTCTAGGTTCGCTTACCGATTACGCTTTCGTCGTCATGCTTTCGCGCATGGACGGCCAATTCCTGCTGTCGCGCCATCGCGCGCGCACAACGTGGCAGAATCAGGGCGGCCATATAGAGCCGGGCGAAACGCCCATTGAGGCCGCGCGCCGCGAGCTATTCGAGGAGTCGGGCGCGCTGGACTATGACATTGCGCCCCTGTGCGATTACCAGTTCCCGCACGGCGCGGCCATGGTTTTTACCGCGAATATACGCAGGCTGGGCCAATTGCCCGAAAGCGAGATTGCGCAGACGCGCCTGTTTGACGCCATGCCTGCGGAGCTTACCTATCCATACGAGTCCGCCGAACTGCTGGAATACGCCGCTCGCACGAACGCGTTTTCCAAATAGCCGACCGCGCTTTGCCATGCCGAAAGGAGATGAGCGGGCATGAATACGGGTCAACTGCTGGATTACCTTAAACACAACCCGGACTTTGCATCCAACGTGACGCACTGGCAGGTCATGCCTGCGCGCCCGGCCAAGTACGACGACTATCCCGACGGTTTCGACCCAGCGCTGCGCGCAGTGCTGGAATCGCGCGGCGTGAAGCGGCTCTACTCGCATCAGCGGCGCGCGCTTGATCTGGCTCAGGCGGGCAAGAACTTCGTTGTAATAACGCCCACCGCCTCGGGCAAGACCATGTGCTACAACCTGCCGGTTTTGAGCGAGATACTGCGCGACAACGAGTCGCGCGCGCTGTATCTTTTCCCGACCAAGGCGCTCTCCAGCGATCAGGTGGCCGAGCTTTACGAGATCATAAAGGCCATGGACGCGCCCATAAAGGCGTTCACGTTCGACGGCGACACGCCGGTTTCGGCGCGCAAGGCCATCCGTCAGGCGGGGCACATCGTCGTGACCAATCCGGACATGCTGCACGCGGGCATACTGCCTCACCATACCAAGTGGGTCAAGCTGTTTGAAAATCTGAAGTACATAGTAATAGACGAGATACACGCCTATCGCGGCGTTTTTGGCTCCAACCTCGCAAACGTCATCCGGCGGCTCAAACGCATATGCGAGTTTTACGGCTCCCATCCGCAGTTCATATGCTGTTCGGCGACAATCGCCAACCCGCGCGAGCTGGCCGAGCGGCTGACGGGCAGGCCGATGGAGCTTATCGCCGAATCGGGCGCGCCCACCGGCGAAAAGCATGTGATATTCTACAACCCGCCCGTAGTAAACAGGCAGCTGAACATACGCGATTCCGCGCTTAAACAGACGTTCGGCATATCGCGGCTGCTGCTTAAAAACGGCGTGCATTCGATTGTGTTCGCGCGCTCGCGGCTGATGGTCGAGGTGCTGGCGCGGCGGCTCAAGGATCAGTGCCGCAACGCGCTGGGCGAAGCACCCAACGTGCGCGCCTATCGCGGCGGCTATCTGCCTTCGCTCCGGCATCAGATCGAGCAGGAATTGCGCGCGGGTCAGGTAGACATTGTTGTGTCCACCAATGCGCTGGAGCTGGGCATAGACATCGGCCGACTGGACGTGTGCGTGCTGTGCGGCTATCCGGGCACCATCGCGTCCACATGGCAGCAGGCCGGGCGCGCCGGACGGCGGCAGGGCGTGAGCGCGCTTATCATGGTGGCTACGTCCTCGCCGCTTGACCAGTACATAATCGCGCACCCGGAGTACTTTTTCAGCCAGCCGCCCGAGCACGCGCTTATAAACCCGGACAACCTGTACATACTGCTCAACCACTTCAAGTGCGCGGCGTATGAACTGCCGTTTGAGGATGGCGAACAGTTCGGCGACGTGGAGGCCACGCCCGAACTGCTGGAATACCTGTGCGAGCAGAATATACTGAACCATGTCGGCAATCGCTACTACTGGACGGCGGAGGAGTTCCCACAGGCGGGCATAAGTCTGCGTTCGGCCAGCGACCAGAACTTCCTGATAATCGACATAAGCGTGCCCGGCAAGCGCCGCGTGATCGGCGAGATGGACAGGTTCACCGTGCCAATGCTGCTGCATCAGTACGCAATATACCTGCACGAGGGCAGGCAGTATCAGGTGGAGGAACTGGACTTCGACGACAAGAAGGCATACGTGCGCGCGGTAGACGTGGACTACTACACCGACGCGAATCTGACGGTCACGATGAAGGTGCTGGACGTGTTCCGTGAAAAGCCGGGCGTTATGGCGAAGGCCGCGGGCGAGGTGCTGGTCAGCAGCATAGTGACGCTGTTTAAGAAGATGAAGCTGGACACTCAGGAAAATCTGGGCTGGGGGCCGGTCACGCTGCCCGAACTGGAGATGCAGACCACGGCGTGCTGGTGGACTCTGCCCGACAGCATAGCCGATAAGTACACGCGCGAGGAATTGCAGGGCGCTATGGTGGGCATAAGCCACATTATAGAGCATATCGCACCGGTATTCCTTATGTGTTCGCCGCGCGACATAGGCGTGGTGTACCATGTGCGCGATCCATTTACAAACAGGCCCACGCTGTTTTTGTACGACAACTGCGCGGGCGGCGTGGGGCTGAGCGACCGTGTGTACGAGATGGACGACGAGCTGTTTAAGGAAGCGCGGCGTATGCTGATGGACTGCCCGTGTGCGGACGGCTGTCCCAGCTGCGTAGGCCCGCCCAGCGACGTGGGCGCGGGCGGCAAGCGCATTGCGATAGAATTGCTGGGGGAGCTTACAAATGCTGTCGGGACTTAAAGGCAGACTGAACGCAGTCGCGCGCACAACCGGCGCGCAGCCGCAAAAGCCCGCCGCGCCGCAGAGCGCCGATTGCATGGTGCTGCGCGCCGACTATCCGCTGGACGAAAGCGCGATGCGCGCGTGTGAGGACGACATGCGCCTGATGTGCGGCACGGACGGCGCGGGCTTTGACATAAACCGCGCGCTGTTTCTGGACACTGAGACGACCGGGCTGTCGGGCGGCGCGGGCACGTTGGCGTTTTTGACGGGTTTAGGCTGGGTCGAGGACGGGCGCTTTATCGTCGAGCAGTACTTCCTGCGTGACTATTCGGAAGAAGTGTTTATGCTCAGACGCATCGCCGCGCGCATGGCGGGGCGCACGCATGTGGTCACGTTCAACGGCAAATCGTTCGACTGCCCGCTATTGGAAAGCCGCTTTACGCTGATGCGCATGAGGAGCGACTGGCGGGAGCTGAGGCACATAGACCTGCTGCACCCGGCGCGGCGCATATGGAAGCTGAGGCTGGAACGGTGCTCGCTGGGCGCGCTGGAGCAAAGCGTACTGGGCGTGAGCCGCGACATAGACATACCCGGCGCGGAGGTGCCCGAAAGATACTTTCATTACCTGAAGACGCACGACTTTACCGAGATGAAAGAGGTAATCGAGCACAACCGGCAGGACATAGTGACGCTGATGCTGCTGATGGGGCGCATGGCCGATCTGTTCCGCGCGCCGCTGCTGGCCGGGTATCAGGAGGATATATACTCGCTGGGGCGCGCGCTGGAGCGCGGCGGCAGCGGCGAGGGCGCGATTAAGTGCTACCGCGCGGTATCGCACGGCAAACTGGCCGGGCGTTCGGGCGCGTCGATGTCGATGCTGCTCAAGCGTCAGAAGGAGCTTGACCGGGCTATGGAGGTCTGGCGCGACATGACCGCGCGCGGATTGGGTGGGCTTATGCCCTATATAGAACTTAGCAAGGCATACGAACATCGTTTGCGCGACTATAAATCCGCGCTGGAAATTGTCGAGCGCGCTCAAAGCAGGGCGCGCGCGCTGGGCGACAGCGACGCGCTTAAAGAACTGGAACACCGCAGACAACGAATACTTCAAAAGCTGTCCAAGGCAGGAGGATAAAATGATATGGCTATAATTGGAAATGTGATGGCGTACAAGGCGTATCTGAGCCAGGCCAAGTCCATGCAGGCGCTGGACAAGCAGGACTACGCCGCGGCGATAGAATGCGAAAACAAGGCGCTGGAGGGCTATGAAAAGGCGATGGCCAAGGGCATGAATCAGGTTAACTACCTGATAGCCTACACCGTGCTGCTTCTGCGCACGGGCAAATTTGAAAAGGCGATGGAGATAATCCGTCAGACCGAAAAAATGCCCAACCTTAACGACGACCAGAAGCGCCGCCTGATTATAAACTACTCCATATGCCAGTGGAAATTGGGCGACATTGACCACGCGATAGGCGCGATGATCGAGCTGAGCAAGACTTACAAAAACTCGACAGTATACGGCTCCTTGGGCTACATGCTTATCGCGCGCGGCGACAAGACCGGCGATTACAGCGAGGCCAAGAAGTTCAACGACGAGGCGATGGACTATGACGACGAGGACGCGGTCGTGCTGGACAACGTGGGCCAGTACTATCAGCGCACCGGCGATTACGAGAAGGCGCGCGAGTACTTAGGTAAGGCGCTCGAAATCCGTCCCACTCAGGTGGACAGCATGTACTACCTCGCCAAGGTCAATCAAGCCGAGGCTGAACAGCTTATGCAGCAGGGCGACAGCGATTCAATAACGCAGGCGGAAACCTATATGGCCGACGCAAAGAAGCTGGTCGATAAGGCGATGGGCATACACTTCTCGGCGCTGGCGACCGTCACGCACGAGAGCCTGAAGCAGTACCGCGCCGAACTGGACGCGGCGGGCAAGTGATTATGGCAGACAGATATGTTGTGGTCGCGGGGCGCGACGTGCCGCTGTGCCCGGGCGACAGCCGCGAGCGCATGGAGCGCGTGGCGCGGCATGTGGAACAGGCGCTTTCGGAAACCGACGTGCGCGCTCAGGCGCATGGCCGCGAGCCGGACGAGACAGGGCGGCTTATGGAAACCATGCTCAGGCTGGGCGACGAAACTTTCCTTGCGCAGGACGAGAACACGCGCCTGCGCCGCGACCTGACAGGTGTACGCGCGCATGTGTTCGAACTTGAGCGCAAAAACGACGAACTTAACCGCGAGATAAGCGTACTGCGCATGAAACTGGAAAAGCTGGAAGAATCGGCTAAAGAGCAGACAAACGCGGACGAGTAACGCGCGGCAATACGGGCGGACGCGAAATATCCGCGCTATAAAAACTGAGGGGAATTTTCATATGGAACTGTTATCGCCCGCGGGCAATTTCGATTCGCTGGTCGCCGCCGTGCAGAGCGGCGCGGACGCGGTGTATCTGGGCTTTGGCGGGTTCAATGCGCGCCGGTCGGCGGGCAACTTTGCGGGCGCAGACTTCGAGCGCGCCGTCGAATACTGTCACGCGCGCGGCGTTAAGGTGCATGTCACGCTCAATACATTAATTAAGGAAAACGAGCTGGATGGCTTCGCGGCGGCGGCGCTGGAGGCGGCGCGCGCGGGCGTGGACGCGGTGATCGTGCAGGATCTGGGCGGCGCGGCGCTGATTAAACAGCTCTGCCCCGGACTCAAGCTGCATATGAGCACTCAGGCGGCGTGCTTTAGCGCGTCGGGCGTGAGATATGCGCGTGCGCACGGCTATGACCGCGTGGTGCTGGCGCGTGAATGCTCGCTGGACGAAATCGCGAGGTGTGCGCGCGAGGGTGTGGAGATAGAGACGTTCGTCCACGGCGCGCTGTGCGTGTGCTTCTCGGGTCAATGCCTGTTTTCAAGCATGGTGGGCGGGCGCAGCGGCAACCGCGGCATGTGCGCCCAGCCGTGCAGACTCAATTACGAGCTGGCGGGCGCGAAATCGGCGCAGGGCTGTCTAATATCGCCGCGCGACATAATGATGCTGCATAAACTGCCCGAACTGAAACAGGCGGGAGTGTGCTCGCTCAAGATAGAAGGCCGGCTCAAGCGTCCCGAATATGTGAGCGAGGTAACGCGCGTGTACCGGCGCGCGCTGGACGAGCTGGAGGAGCATCCCGAGCGCTTCACGCCCGACGCGGACGGCGAACTTGCGCTCAGGCAGATATTCAATCGCGGCGGCTTTTCGCACGCGTATCTGGACACGCGCTTCCGCGACTGCGACATAATCGACCCCCCCCGCCCCAACAACATGGGCGTGCAGGTGGGTGAGGTACTGCGCGCGCGCGGCGGGCGGGTAAGGCTTAGGCTGATAACGCCGCTGGATGCGGGCGACCAGATTGCAATCCGGCTGGGCGGCCAGGAAACCGGGTTCGAGCTTAAACAGGCATTGCCCGCGGGCGAGTGCGAACTGAGCATAGCCGAACTGAAACCGCAATTCGACATAACCGGCGCGCAGGTGTTCCGCGCGGCCAGCGCAAGCCAGCTAAGCCGCGCGCACGATGCGTGCGAGGGCGAGCACAGGCCGATCAGCGTGAACATGCGCGCGGCATTGCGCGTGGGCGAAGCCGCACAACTGGTTATCCACACGGCTGTGGACAAAAGCGCAGTCGACATTGCGGACGTTGAGGTACAAGTCGATGCCGCTCAGGTAAGCCCCGCCCGCAAAGCGCCGCTTACTCATGAAGCGGTGCGCGCGCAGCTAAGCAAACTGGGCGGCACGGCGCTGAACGCTGCGGATATTGAGGTGGATTTGGACGAAGGCGCGTTCCTGCCGGTGTCGGCGCTCAACGAGCTGAGGCGCGCGGCTGTGGATAAATACATGGCTGAGGTGTTCAAAAAGCGGCGCGGATGCCCCGTGCCGGAGCAGGTGTTTGTGCATATCCCATCGGCCAAAGATGAGCGAAACGCAAGCCGCGCGCCCATGCTGATAGCACAGTCGCGCGACCTGGGCGATGCTGAACTTTGCGACGCGCTGTACTGGGAGCCGGAGCGCGTGACGGGCGCGGAACTTGACCGCGCATTCGACGCATGGCCGGGCGATGTGCAGGTATATCTGCGCGTGCCAAACATGCTGACCGAAACCGAACTTATCGAAATAAACGAATTTGCCCACGCGCACGCCGACAGACTGCGCGGGTGCGTGCTGACCAATATCGCGCAGCTCGCGCTTAAATGGCCGGGCGAGCTGGTGGGCGACATGAACCTGAACGCGTGGAACTCGCAGACGATGAAGGTATTGAAGGACTGCGGGCTTGCGCGCGTGACTGCGCCGCTGGAGCTTACCTCGGCCGAGATAAAGCAGGCGGGGCACGCGGGGCTGGAACGCGAAATAATAGTATATGGCCGCGCGGCGCTCATGACCATGCGCCATTGCCCGGTCAACGCGCACGCAAAGCTATGTCACGCCGACTGCCATCTGTGCGACGCGGGGCGGGGGCTGGAGGAGTGCAGTCTCATAGACCGCAAGCGCGTGAGTTTCCCGCTCAGGCGGTATAGGGGAGAAAGCGGCTGTTATGCGCAGATACTTAATTCCGCGCCGCACGACGTGAGGGGCAGACTCAACCGACTGCCCGACTGCGACGCGGCGAGGATAATATTTACCGGCGAAGACGAGGACACGCGCCGGGCCGTTGCAAGGGGCGCGCGGGAAGCGATTGACGCGCTCATAAGCGGCCGTGCGGCGAATGTCGCGCCGGTACAGGGCGCTACCGCGGGGCATTACTTCCGTGGGGTGGAGTAAGCCCGGCTCGATAAAAAATTGAAGCGTGTTTCAAGTATACTGAGTGTACAGACTGACCGCGTAAAAGTTTGCTTGAAGCTGAATAAGACCATACCTTTGTGAGGTGAACACACATGTTGGAACGCACGCTCAGAGTGCTTGAGTTTAATAAGATAAAGGACATGATGAAGCCGCTGGCGCTGTCGGACGCGGGCCGCGAGCTTATCGAAAAGCTGGAACCCACCAGCGACCTCGCCACCGCACAGCTTTGGCAGCAGGAGACGGAGGAAGCCAGCGTAATACTTACCTACATCGGCTCCAACCCGCTTACGTCGTTTGAGGACGTGCGGCCGTATTTAAGGCTGGCGCAGATAGGCTCGTTGCTTTCGATGAAGGCGCTTTTGGCTGTGGCCGCGTTCATGCGCGCGGGCCGATCGGCGCGCGCAGCGCTGGTGACTGACCGAGACAATACGCCGTACATAAACAGTTTGGCGAGCGGGCTTATGTCCTTCCGCCAACTGGAGGAGGACATAGACGCGGCGATTATCTCCGAGGATGAGATGAGCGATCACGCCAGCCCAGAACTGTACGAACTGCGCCGCAAGATACGCACCGCCAACGACAAGATTCGCGAGCGCCTTAATTCGTACATACACAATCCCAATACCCAGAAGTACCTGCAGGACTTCATAATCACCGTGCGCAATGGCCGGTACGTATTGCCGGTTAAGGCAGAATGCCGCGGCGCTGTGCCCGGCCTAATCCACGATCAGAGCGCGACCGGCGCGACGCTTTTCATAGAGCCGATGGCGATTGTGGAGATCAACAACGACCTGAAAGAGCTGATGGGCAAGGAAAAGCAGGAGATCGAGCGCATACTGGCTTCGTTTACACAGCAGATCGCGCCCGAATGCGATAGCCTGCGCTCCAATCTTGAGATACTGGCGCAGCTGGATTTTGCATTTGCCAAGGCGCAATTAAGCCGCAACATGCGCGCCGTGCAGCCCAAGCTGAACAACAACGGCTACCTGCGCATAATCCGCGGCCGCCATCCGCTGCTCGACCCGGAAAAGGTCGTGCCGTCCGATATATGGCTGGGCGCGGAGTTTACCACGCTGGTCATAACCGGCCCCAATACCGGCGGTAAGACGGTTACGCTAAAGACGGTGGGCCTGTTTACGCTGATGGCGCAGGCCGGTTTGCAGGTGCCCGCCGATCTGGGCACTGAACTGGCCGTATTCGACAGCGTGTTCGCCGACATTGGCGACGAGCAGTCGATCGAACAATCCCTGTCTACTTTCTCGTCGCATATGACCAACATCGTATCAATATTGCAGGACATGACGCCCGACTCGCTGGTTATGTTCGACGAGCTGGGCGCGGGTACCGACCCCACCGAGGGTGCGGCGCTGGCAATGGCGATATTGGACACGCTGCTAAAGGACAAGGTGCGCACGATGGCTACCACGCACTATTCCGAACTGAAGGAATACGCGCTGTCCCATCCGGGCGTGGAGAACGCGTCGGTCGAGTTTAACGTGCAGACGCTCCGCCCCACATACCGGCTGTCGATAGGCATACCCGGCAAGTCCAACGCGTTTGAAATATCGCGCAAACTGGGTCTGCCCGAAGAAATCATTGAGGAAGCGTCCAAGCGCCTGAGCCACGATCAGGTGCGATTCGAGGACGTAATATCCAACGCCGAAAGCCAGCGCCAGATCGCCGAACGCGAACGCGAGCTGGCCCAGCAGGCGCGCATCGAGATGCAGCGGCTGCGCGACGAGACCGACCGTCAGCGCAAGGAGCTGGAAAAGCAGCGCGAAAGCATGATGCGCAAGGCGCGCGACGACGCAAGGCGCGTACTGCAAAGCGCCCAGCGCGAATCGGAGCAGATCATATCCGAGTTGAAGAAGCAGCGCGCGGCGGGCGCGAGCGGCCTGAAGGAACACGAACTCGCGGCCATGCGCTCCAAGCTGCAAAGCGGTCTGGACGAGGTAAGCGCGCTAAATACGTCGGCTTCTCAAGACGAGGGCCAGCCGCTCAAGTCGGTCAAGGTGGGCGACTATGTTGAGATTACCCACCTGAACACCACCGGCACGGTTGCGTCGCTGCCCGACGCCAGGGGCGAGGTACAGGTGCAGGCGGGCGCGCTTAAACTCAAGGTACCGCTCAAGTCGCTGCGTTCGGCCAAGCCACCTAAAAAGGAGAAGAACAAGTGGACTCCCGCGCTGGGCAAGGACTCCAGCAAGAGCGCGGCCAGCGTAAGCGTGCGCGACCGCTCGGTGGCGACCGAAACCGATGTGCGCGGCATGACGCTGGAGGAGGCCATACTGGCGGTCGATCTGTATCTGGACAACGCCGCAATGCAGCAGCTGGGCGAGGTATACATAATCCACGGCAAGGGCACGGGCGTGCTGCGCGCGGGCATACAGGATCACCTGCGCCATCATCCGCATGTAAAGTCGTTCCGCTTGGGCAAATACGGCGAGGGCGAGGACGGCGTGACCGTGGTTACGCTGAAATAATCTGCCTTAGAGTGTGTCTCAAAAATTCCCTAATCCGCAATTTCGGCGGCTTTTGTGCCATTTCTGCGTCATCAACCCTCGACTTAGCGCTGCTAAGCCTTCGGGTCTCTTCCTTGAACTGACGCAAAATCTGCTCGAACTTGCGGATTTCCCTTTTTGAGACACACTCTAAACTTAGCCATATGCCTTAAACGCGAGATAATACTATAAACCTGCCAGTTTCCGGATGTTCCGATATAAATATATATTATGGAGGTAACTACAATGGCTCAGATAGACAAGCTGTGTGCGGACGCTATCCGCGTACTGTCCGCCGAGGCCGTACAGAAGGCCAAGTCCGGCCATCCCGGTATGCCCATGGGCGCGGCCGATATGGCGTATGCGCTGTGGGCAACCCAGATGAAGCACAACCCCAAGGATCCCAAGTGGATTAACCGCGACCGCTTTGTATTGTCCAGCGGCCACGGCTCCATGCTGGAGTATTCGCTTTTGCATCTATGCGGCTACGGCCTGACGATGGACGACATTAAGCAGTTCCGTCAGTGGGGCTCGCTGACCCCCGGCCATCCCGAGTACGGTCACACCGTGGGCGTTGAGACCACTACCGGCCCGCTGGGTCAGGGCATTGCAAACGCGGTGGGCTTTGCGATTGCGGAGGCGCATCTGGCGGCCAAGTTCAACCGTCCGGGCTATCCGGTGATCGACCATTACACATATTGCATACTGGGCGACGGCTGCATGATGGAGGGCATATCGGGCGAGGCGTGCTCTCTGGCGGGCACGCTCAAGCTGAACAAGCTGATTGCGCTGTACGACGACAACGAGATTTCGATCGAGGGCGACACCAACATCGCGTTCCGCGAGGATGTGCCCGCGCGCTACCGTGCCTATGGCTGGAACGTGATCGACGTGCGCGACGGCAACTGCTGGAAGCAGGTATCCGATGCGATCGAGCTGGCCAAGCATTCGGACAAGCCCACGCTGATCGTATGCCACACGGCTATCGGCTTTGGTTCGCCCAAGGCGGGCATGGCGTCGGCGCACGGCGAGCCGCTCGGCCCGGACAATCTGGCGGCTACCAAGGAAGCGCTGGGCTGGCCGTGCAAGGAGCCGTTCACCGTACCCGCCGAGGTATACGAGCACATTGCCGAACTGATGAAGAAGAACGAGCAGGCCGAGGCGGACTGGCAGAAGCTGTTCAGCGACTACCGCGAGGCGTACCCGGATCTGGCGGGCGCGTGGGACTTCTGGTTCAGCGAGGAACTGCCGCTTGATCTGATGAACGACAAGGATCTGTGGGCGTTTGAGGGCAAGGAAGCCACGCGTGCGTCTTCGGGCACTGTGCTTAATAAGCTGGCGGCGCGCATACCGAATCTGTTTGGCGGCAGCGCGGATCTTGCGCCCTCGAACAAGTCCTACACCAAGGGTCGCGGCGACTTCTCCGCGGAAGACCGCAGCGGCTGCAACATGCACTACGGCGTGCGTGAGCACGCGATGAGCGCCATATCGAACGGTATTGCTTTGCACGGCGGCCTGCGTCCGTACTGCGCGACGTTCTTTGTATTCTCGGACTACATGAAGAACGGTATGCGCATGTCGGCTTTGATGAAGCTGCCTGTTACTTACATACTGACGCACGATTCGATTGGCGTAGGCGAGGACGGCCCGACGCACCAGCCGGTAGAGCATCTGGCGGGTCTGCGCGCGATGCCGGGTCTCAACGTATTCCGTCCCGCGGACAGCCGCGAGGTGGCGGCGGGCTGGATACTGAGCCAGACGACGCACGCGCCGACTGCGCTCGTACTTACCCGTCAGAACCTTCCGCTCTACGAGCACAGCGGTGCGGACGCTTTGAAGGGCGGCTACATCATTTCGGACTGCGAAGGCACGCCGGACGTACTCCTGATGGCGAGCGGTTCCGAGGTAGAGCAGTGCGTAGAAGCGCAGGGCATTCTGGCCGGTCAGGGCGTAAAAGCGCGAGTAATCTCGATGCCGTGCTTCGAGCTCTACGAACAGCAGAGCGATGAGTACAAGGAAAGCGTAATGCCCAAGTCCATCCGCGCCCGTGTGGCGGTAGAAGCGGCGGTCTCCTTCGGCTGGCACAAGTACGTTGGTCTTGACGGCGCAACGGTAACGCTCGACCACTTCGGCGCCTCCGCTCCCGCCGCTGAGCTATTCAAGAACTTCGGGTTTACCGGCGAAAATGTGGCTAATACTGCTTTGAAGGTATTGGGGAAGTAACGAGGGGGGAACGGGGGGTACGTGTTCTTTCTTTTTAGAAAAAAAGAAAGAACCAAAGAAAAATCGATTGGGTCTTTCTCCCGGTTGATTAGCTTTCGTTCGATACTGGGTTACGGTTTTCTTTATACGAGAGGCGGCGCGGATTGCGCTGTCTCTCGCTTTTTTTATCCGCTATGAGCCAGCGGCGGTTATTGTTTTCGCTGGTGATTCTTATCACGCGAGGTTGTTATCTGGAGCGTTTCGGGATACCGCGAATCGGGGTTACTTATTTAAGATGGGTTTCGCCCGCGGCGTGTTCACCGCCACGCAAGCGGGGCGGCTCAGGAGAAAGTCGGGGCGCTTCCCGCGCTTGACCATATATCGGAGCCAAGTGCGGGAAATGCCCGCCTGACGCCATCTGGCTGTATTCGCGGCTTTGCTTTGGCCGCGCCCGCCATATATTAGAGCGGGCGCGGCAGTTACGCCGTATATATCGCGCTTCTGTATAAGCGGCTTACACGCCCGGAGAGCGGCGCTTCCATGCGCGCAACGCTTCCCTGCGCGCCACGCTATGCGGCGCGTCGCTCCGTTCCACATTCCACACATTTGGGTGGGCGCGGCAGCAGCGCAGCATATATCGCACTTCTGTATGAGCGGCTTACACGCCCGGAGAGCGGCGCTTATCTGCGCGCGGCGGCTTATTCGCGGCTTTGCGGCGCTATCCGCGCTCATTCAAAGCCCGGCGCGGGGAGCGGATATGCCGACGCAATCAAGCTGCATTCGCGTCGTTCACGCTCAAAACGCGGCGCCGCTCCTGATTATGCATTATGCATTCCGCATTCCGCACTTCCCCCTCTCCGGCTCGTTCTTTTTTGCGCTTTTAACGAATAAGTGATTCAATGGCGGGCGCTAAATGCTATAATGGTCAATGGGTCAGATGCGGCCCGCAACTGTATTACTTGGAACTGCATTGGACGTTCGGGACGCACGGCGGTTCTGTATATATAAAGGGGTGGATTTATGCGGCGCATAGTATTGACCGGCGGCGGCACTGCCGGGCACGTCACGCCCAACGTCGCGCTTATTGAAGTGTTGCGCGCGGAGGGCTGGGACATTCACTACATAGGCACTCAGGACGGCATAGAGCACGAGCTCATAGGCCGTCTGCCCGGCGTAAAGTACCACAGCGTGCCCTCCGGCAAGCTCCGGCGGTATTTCGACGTAAAGAATTTTACCGACCCGTTTAAGGTGCTCGCGGGCAGCGTTAAGGCCGCGCATCTTATCGGGCAGATTAAGCCCGACGTCGTGTTCTCTAAGGGCGGGTTCGTGTCCGTGCCCGTCGTGTATGGCGCGTGGCTCCATCGCGTGCCAGTTATCGTGCATGAGTCCGATATGACCCCCGGTCTTGCTAACCGCCTGTCTACGCCGCTGTGCCGCGCCGTGTGCACTACCTTTCCGGAGGCCGCCAAGGCCGCGGGCGCAAAAGGCGTGTGTACGGGTACGCCGCTTAGACGCGATCTGTTTGAGGGCAGGCGCGAGGAGGGGCTTAGAATATGCGGCTTTACAGGCAGTAAACCCGTGCTCATGATGACCGGCGGCTCGCTGGGCGCTCAGGCAGTTAACGCCGCGCTGAGACAGGCGCTGCCTCAGCTTACCCAGGTGTTCGATATAGCTCACCTGTGCGGCAAGGGCAACCTCGACGAAAACCTTAAATCCACCCCCGGCTATCGCCAGTTCGAATATATGCGCGAGGATATGGCCCATATCTACGCCATGAGCGACGTGATTATTTCGCGCGCAGGCTCAAATACACTGTGCGAAATTATCGCGCTTAAAAAGCCCGCACTGCTTATACCTTACCCCAAGGCCGCCAGCCGCGGCGACCAGATACTCAACGCCGAATCCTTCCGCGCGCGCGGACTGTGCCATGTGCTTATGCAGGAGGATATGACCGCCGAATCGCTCACTAACGCCGTAATTGAGGTGTATAAACAGCGCCGCGCCATCGAGGGCGCAATCGCCGCCTGCCCCCAGCGCGACGGCACCGCCGCAGTAATGGCGCAGATTCATAAGTACGCACTGAACCGCGGCTGATCAGCCCGCCGTTTCATTAACGACAACGCCGAGTTTAATATTCTAAACGCGCAATGACCGTTCCGCATCAAACTGCGGAACGGCTTTTTTATGCCTGTCAGATGCAAAAATAGTCGAAAATGCAGCTTAAAATCCCGAAAACTGCCCTGCCCTGACAATATGCCTGCAAAAATTGCGATTTTAAGGGCGCGGACTTATGCCAGAGCGCAATTTTAAGGCGATAATCCGCGCGGATAGCCTCATTTCGGACGGCTGAACATACAAGATCCATACACGAATCAACCGAAATGCTGTAACGCCGGTTTCATTAACGACGCGCGCAAGTTTAGTATTTTGAACCGCCGCGCAAAAATCGCGGGCGTATCACACGGCCGATTTTGGCCGTATATTCGCGCGAATATTCGTGAAATGCGCGATTAAAGCCTTGAGCTGACTCGAACTAATTCGGAATTTGTTGGAAAATGGACTGACTATCGACAAAAGAGTTAGTATTAACAAAAATGCGTATTGACATGAGATAGGGTTTGTGGTTTAATATACATCGCCTTGTGGTTTAGAATTACTAAACCCCGGCGAGCGGACGCAGCCGTCGGAGGCAATGGAGGCGTTTATATGCAGATAGGCGCGAAAGTGCGCCGGCTGAGGACGCAGCGCGGACTGACAATGGAGGAGCTGGCCGACAGGTGCGAACTGAGCAAGGGCTTCATATCCCTGCTGGAGCGCGACCTCACGTCGCCGTCGATAGCCACGCTCAGCGACATACTGGAATGCCTGGGCACCGATCTCGCCGGCTTCTTTGACGAGCGGCCCGAGGAAAAGGTATGCTATACCGACGAGGACATGTTTGTAAAAGAGGACGCGGAAGGGCTGTGCGGCTCGATAAAGTGGCTGGTGCCAAACGCGCAGAAAAACCGCATGGAGCCGATACTGGTAGAAATGCAGCCCGGCGGCAGCACCACACCCGAAAACCCGCACGAGGGCGAGGAGTTCGGATTCGTGCTGCAAGGCTCGATCAACCTGCATCTGGGCGAGCGCAAAATTCGCGTCCGGCGCGAGGAAAGCTTCTGCTTTAAGCCCGACCAGACGCATTATATCGAAAACGCGGGCAAGAGCGTTGCGCGCGTACTGTGGGTGAGCACGCCGCCCACGTTCTGACTTAAAACTGAAAATACATATTGGAGGGCCTCAGTATGGTTGAGGATACGCATCTTATTGACCTTGTGGGCATCACCAAGGAGTTCGGCGATACAAAGGCGCTGGACAATGTAAACCTGTATATACGCAAGCGCGAGTTTATTACGCTGCTCGGCCCGTCGGGCTGCGGCAAGACCACCATGCTGCGCATAATCGGCGGTTTCGAGTACCCCGACGAGGGTCAGGTGCTTTTTGAGGGCAAGGACATTGCAAACGTTCCGCCCTACAAGCGCCGCGTAAACACCGTGTTCCAGAAATACGCGCTGTTCCCGCACCTGAACGTATTCGACAACATCGCGTTCGGACTGAGACTGAAAAAAATGCCTAAAGATCAGATTGCGGAGCGCGTAAAGCGTATGCTGAAGCTGGTCAACCTTGAGGGCTTTGAAAAGCGCGCGGTGGACGCGATGTCGGGCGGCCAGCAGCAGCGCATCGCAATCGCGCGCGCGCTGGTCAACGAGCCGGAGGTGCTGCTGCTGGACGAACCGCTGGGCGCGCTCGATCTGAAGCTGCGCAAGGAGATGCAGATAGAACTCAAGGAGATGCAGCAGAAGCTGGGCATAACCTTCGTATACGTAACCCACGACCAGGAGGAGGCGCTCACAATGAGCGACACCATAGCGGTCATGCAGGGCGGGCGCATACAGCAGATAGGCGACCCCAAGCGCATTTACGACGAGCCGAAAAACGCATTCGTCGCGGCCTTCATCGGCGAGAGCAACATACTGCACGGCACGATGGTGGAGGACGATCTGGTAGAAATATGCGGCCGCAAATTCGAGTGCGTGGACGAGGGCTTCGGCCATAACGTGCCCGTGGACGTGGTAGTGCGCCCCGAGGACGTAATGGTTGTGGGCGAGGACGTGGGTATGCTGGTGGGCGAGGTTACGTCGGTCACGTTCAAGGGTGTGCATTACGAGATGAAGGTGCACGCGGGCGGATTCGATTGGCGCATACATTCCACCACGATGCAGCCCGTGGGCAGCCGCGTGGGACTGACCATAGTTCCGTTCAACATACACGTAATGGCGAGGAGCGATGTGAAGTGAAGCGATCGTGGTTTGCCGCGCCCTACGCCGTGTGGAGCGTGATGTTTACTATTGTGCCGCTGGTGTTCGTATGCTACTACGCATTCACCACCAAGTCGGGCGACTTTACCGTCGACAATTTTACCAAGATAGTGCAGTATACCCCGGTGCTTATGGACAGCCTGCGGCTGGCGTTTTACTGCACGGTGCTGTGCCTGCTGATAGGCTATCCCACGGCGTATTTCATGGCGTCCAAGGACATGAGCCGGGGCGCGTCGCTCAGCGTGCTCATACTTTTGCCCATGTGGATGAACTTCCTTTTGCGCACATATGCGATGATGACATTGTTTGAGAACAACGGCGTTATCAACTCGGTGCTGGAGTTTTTCGGACTGCCCAAGCAGCAGATGATCGGCACCGAGGGCGCGGTGCTGGTGGGCATGGTGTACAATTTCCTGCCCTTCATGATACTGCCCATATATACCGTGCTTAAAAAGCTCGACCGCAAGGTGATCGAGGCGGCGCAGGACTTGGGCGCGAACAGCATTAATGTAATGGCGCGCGTGGTGATACCGCT
>USEE01000003.1 GCA_900553645.1 uncultured Eubacteriales bacterium | reverse complement strand
CGTCGATTCGCTCAAGTCTCAGGCAACGCCAGAGCCGACCGAGGCCGCGTCGGATGAACCCGACCAGCCCGCAGACGACGCGACGGCCGCGCCGCAATAGTATACATTAAGGCATATATTGCATCGCCGTCATCCGATTGGATGGCGGCGATTTTTGAAAGCATTGTGGATTGAATGTGCGGGCAAATGGTGCTGGATGCTTAAAAAGTGGTGCGAAATGGAACTTGAATGAGAAATTGTGCCGCTATACAAAGCGAATATGCACTGACTGAAATAAAATGTGCCTTAAAGTGGATTGAAATCCCATAAATGACTAAAAATGGAGCGCGGTGCAATCGTATGGCGCAAAACGGAGACGAGTTTCAACAAACGCGCATAAATCAGCCTGAACGAAATAAAATGTGGCGGCATGTGGCGTTGAGCGGCATTCATGGGCCGAGGGCGCAATGCTAAAAAACGATAAAATCTACGGCAAGATTTTATCAAAGTATTCACTATATCATCAATCGGTGATATAATAAATTGAATGGCGCTGTGCGCCGTCGGCGATGGCTGGGAGGTAATTTGAATGTATAATGTGCTGGATAAAAAGCTGCTTGCGCCGGGACTGATGCGCATCGACGTATCCGCGCCCGACGTGGCCGCCAAGGCGCGGCCCGGGCAGTTTGTGATAGTACGCGTGGTCGAGGACGGCGAGCGCATACCGCTGACTATCGGCGGCGCGGATGAAAAGACCGGCTCGATAACGCTGCTGGTGCAGATGGTGGGCCTTAGCACCACCCTGATGGGCGAAACGCCGGTGGGCGGAGAGTTCGCGTCCGTGACCGGCCCGCTGGGCAATCCCACTCACTTTGGCGACGCCAGGCGCGTGCTGTGCATCGGCGGCGGCGTGGGCACGGCGGTGCTTTATCCGCAGGTAAGGTATCTGGCGGGTGAAGGCATTTACGTGGACGTAATCGAGGGCGCGCGAACTGAGGAACTGCTGGTGCTGCAGGACGAGCTGGGACAGCTGGCTAACCACCTGTATGTAGCCACCAACGACGGCTCAAAGGGTACAAAGGGCTTCGTGACCGACGTGTTCAATAAGCTGATGGCTGAGGGCGAGCATTACGACCTTGTAATCGCAATCGGCCCGCCCATAATGATGAAGGTTGTGGCCGAGGCCACGCGCCCGCTGGGCATACGCACGCTGGTCAGCCTGAACCCGATAATGGTGGACGGCACCGGCATGTGCGGCGGCTGCCGCGTGAGCGTGGGCGGCAAGGTCAAATACGCGTGCGTGGACGGCCCTGAGTTCGACGGCCACGAGGTAGACTTCGACAGCCTGATGCGCCGTCTGGGCGCGTACAAAGAGCAGGAGAAGCGCGCCATGGAGGATCACAAGTGCAGAATCGGAGGGATAGGCCATGTCAATTGAGCGCGTAGCCATGCCCGCCCAGCAGCCGCTGGTGCGTGCAAAAAACTTTGACGAGGTAAATACGGGTTACAGCGAAAGCGACGCGGCGCTGGAGGCCTCGCGCTGTCTTAATTGCAAAAACCCGCGCTGCGTGACCGGCTGTCCCGTAAACGTACGCATACCCGACTTCATAAGCAAAATAAAGCAGGGCGATTATGAAGGGGCGTATCAGACAATACGCTCCACCAGCAGTCTGCCCGCGGTCTGCGGCCGCGTGTGTCCGCAGGAAAATCAGTGCGAAAGCAAGTGCGTGATGGGCATAAAGGGCAAGAGCGTCGCGATAGGCAATCTGGAGCGCTTCGTGGCCGACCGCCATATGGCGGGCAATCATGCGGTCGAGCGCCCCGAGTCCAACGGCACAAAGGTAGCCGTGATAGGCGCAGGACCGGCCGGACTTACATGCGCGGGCGACCTCAGGCAGCGCGGCTACGACGTGACCGTGTTCGAGGCGCTGCACGCGCCCGGCGGCGTGCTGATATACGGCATACCCGAGTTCCGCCTGCCCAAGGCACTGGTGCGGCGCGAGGTGGCCGCGCTGGAAGAAATGGGCGTGGAGCTTAAACTGAATCAGGTCATCGGCCGCACGCATACCATCGACGAGCTGTTTGAGGAAGGCTACAAGGCCGTGTTCATAGGCTCGGGCGCGGGCCTGCCCAACTTCATGCGCGTGCCGGGCGAGGAGCTTAACGGCGTGTATTCGGCCAACGAATACCTGACGCGCATAAACCTTATGAAGGCATACAAGGAGGGCGCGCATACGCCCATCATGCACGCCAAACGCGCCGCGGTAATCGGCGGCGGCAACGTGGCCATGGACGCGGCGCGCTGCGCGCTGCGCATGGGCGCGGAAACGTACATCGTGTACCGCCGCGGCATTGACGAGATGCCCGCGCGCCGCGAGGAGATTCACCACGCGCATGAAGAGGGCGTGAACTTCGTAAACCTCGTCGCACCGCTTGAGGTATTGGGTGACGACAATGGCTGGGTAAAGGGCCTGAAGGCCATCCGATGCGAGCTGGGCGAGCCGGACGCGTCGGGCCGCCGCCGCCCCGTGGAGATACCGGGCAGCGAGTTTGTGCTGGACGTGGACATGGTTATCGTCGCGATAGGCACAAGCCCCAATCCGCTGATTGCCTCCACCACGCCCGGACTGGAGACCAACAAGCGCGGCTGTCTGGTAGTGCGCGAGGATTCGCTGCATACGTCGCGCGACGCGGTATGGGCGGGCGGCGACGCTGTTACCGGCGCGGCCACCGTAATACTGGCAATGGGCGCGGGCAAGCAGGCCGCGCGCGAAATCGACGAATACCTGAGCAGGCAATAAGCGTGACTTAAACACGAGTGCCGTCGGCTGCGGACTGAACTGCGCATCCGGCGGCACTTGCTTTTGCGGCGAGGAGTTTGGGTGAAAGGCAGAACGTCGGCTTGGGCGGTTATGCTGCATTTTGCAAAGGCAGAAGACGCTGCTGTATGCCTGACTAAACGCTTAGGCATACGCTTAAGCATTGCTTTAAAAGCGTGCTTATGCAGTCTGGTCTAGGAAAAGCATTTTACATTGGAAGAAACGCTTTTTCAGACAACGACCTGTTACAGCCTTAAACCGAAAATCAGCGCCGCGACTGTATGCCTTAACCGCGTGCATCCCAATTCTTAAATCGGACAAAATATTAATGCGGGTTTATCCCCGATATGCTTGCATTTGTACATAAAACAGCTTATGATTTTTGAGCGCGCTGCATGGGCTTCCACTCGCCCGGGGCAGCCGAGTATTGATGGAGGGCGGGCAGTGCCCGCGTGACGATATGGCATTATTTGTTGACATAGTTACAATCCGGGTAAAGGCGGGCAACGGCGGCAACGGCTGCGTGTCGTTCCACCGCGAAAAGTACGTTCAGCAGGGCGGCCCCGACGGCGGCGACGGCGGGCGCGGCGGCGATATAGTGTTCATGGCCACCGAGCGTATGCACACGCTGCTGGACTTCCGCTACAAGCGCTCCTATTCCGCGCCCAACGGCGAGCAGGGCAAGAAGGGCCGCTCCTCGGGCAAGAGCGGCGAAAGTCTGGTTATCGAGGTTCCGCCGGGAACGTTGGTGCGCGACAAGGAAACCGGCCGCGTGCTGATGGATCTGTATGTGCCGAACGAGAAAAAGACGCTGCTGCGCGGCGGCAACGGCGGCTTCGGCAACATGCACTTTGCCACGCCCACGCGCCAGGCGCCCAACTTCGCCAAGCCCGGCGTGAAGTGCCAGCCGCTTGAGGTTATGCTGGAGCTGAAGTCAATCGCCGACGTGGGTCTGGTAGGCTTCCCGAATGTGGGCAAGTCTACCATACTGTCGGTTGTTACCGCGGCGCGCCCCAAGATCGCCAACTACCATTTCACAACGCTTACGCCCAATCTGGGCATAGTCAGTCAGGACGGCGAGAGCTTCGTAATGGCCGACATCCCCGGTCTGGTCGAGGGCGCGAGCGAGGGCGTGGGGCTGGGACACGACTTCCTGCGCCACATCGAGCGCACCCGTATGCTGCTGCACGTAATCGACGTGTCGGGCAGTGAGGGCCGCGACCCGGTGGAGGATTTCGATGCGATAATGCACGAGCTGGAGCAGTACGGCGATCTGGCCTCGCGTCCGATGATCGTGGCCGCGAACAAGACAGATCTGCCCGGCGCGGACGAGAATATCGAGCGCCTGCGCGCGCACGTTGCGGATCGCGGCATTGAGGTATTCCCCGTATCGGCCGCGACGAACGAGGGGCTCAAGCCGCTTATGCGCGCGGCGATGGACATGCTGCGCACGCTGCCCGAGGCCGCGCCAATCGAGGCCGACGAAATGCCGCTGCCCGAGGAGGAAACGCCCTACGAGGTGCGCAAGGACGGCGACGTGTACGAGGTCGTCGGCCCGTCGATGCAGCACCTTATCGATTCGGTCAATTTCTCGGACGAGGATTCGCTCAACTGGTTCCATCGCACGCTGCGCCGCTGGGGCGTTATCGATGCGCTGCGCGCTCAGGGCGCGGGCGAGGGCGATACAGTGCGCGTTGGCGATATGGAGTTCGATTTCGTAGAGTAATATATACAAACGTTTGAAAAAAAGGAGAGATTTTATGACTTCAAAACAACGCGCCGCGCTGCGCTCAATGGCAAATACCATGCCCACCATACTTCATATAGGCATTAACGGCATCACGAAAGAAGTGTGCCAGCAGGCATGGGACGCGCTGGAGGCGCGCGAGATAATCAAGGTCGGCCTGCAGGACGGCGCACAGATGTCCACCCGCGAGGCGTGCGACGAGCTGTGCGAAAAGGTTCACGCCGAGCCGGTGCAGTGCATAGGTAAGCGCTTCGTAATTTATCGTCCGGCGCGCAAGCCGGTTATCGATCTGGACGAGATTGTAAAGTAATTTAGAGTGTGTCTCAAGCGGAACAATCCACTCGAACTTGCGAATTTTCCTTTTTGAGACACACTCTAGGTTCAGGCAGGTAAAACGAGCGTGGACGGTCTGTCCGCGCTCGTTGCGGTTTAGCGGGAATGCGGCCGCAGTATGTGACTTAACACATGTTAAACTGTGCAAGCTGTGGATAAGTTTGATATAGGGCAGGCATTTTCTAAGCAATGCTGGCTTTGAAAGCCGTATTGCTTTTGGCAGAAAGTGCTCAAACGACAGCTGGCGATGAGCCATGATAGTAAGAAGCAAGCCGGACAGCTAAACTCGTCTAAGGCCACGCTCCGGCACGCGGCGGCTTAGGCAGCGAAGCGCACACCACCCACAGCGCGGCGCACGCAAGCCCCGCCGCCCGACAGTACTCAAGCCCCAGTATGCGTCCGCTCACGCACAGCCCCAACGCCCATGCGCCCAAGCGTGCGGCGCTCAGTCTGTCAAATATGGCGCGGATGGTATCAGAAATGCGCGTGCGCGGCGCGGCTTCTGCGCACAGCGGCAATGCGTCGTGCATGAGTTTAGCCAGTGCTTCGGGGGCGATAAGGCGTATGCCAAGCCGCTTTGCCAATGACAGCGCATCCTGGCCGAACGGCGCAGTGGACGCGACAGCACATTCTTTTGCGCCGCAGCAGCGCCGCCATGCCGAAATCAGCGCGTCGGCGCTTATCTGTAAGCCGGGCCATGCGGTTATAAGCGTTATGCAAACCTCGCTTCCGTTGGCGCGCAAGGCGTGTATTGCGCCGTCAGCAGCATAGCACTTCGCGTACCTGCCGCGCGCAGTCAGCCATGCTGCGACGTTTTCCAGCGCGTCGTCCGGGCTTTTGAGCGCAATGTGTTCGCACAGCGCGCGTACCTCGGCGGGGGCGAGCGCGTCGCCGCGCCTGCGTCTGCGCATACGCCCTTTAACCAGCATTGCAAGTGCGATAGTCGCGCCCGAACACGCGACGGCCATAAGCATCGCCGGGTACATGCGCCCCATGCGCGCAAACAGATAGTAGAACCACGCGGCCAGGCACAGCGACCATAGCGCGCTGGTATCGATAAATCGCGCAAACGCGGTGCGGGGTGCGCGCATTGCGGACACTTCCTTTCAATATAAAAAGTCCCAAACGAGATTTGACAAGCATATTTTGCCGCGCATAAGGCGGTTTAATGCACATGTGCGCGGCGGCTGCGGGCTTTACGGAGGCGGTGCGCGATGGTTTGGCAATGCTGGCTTACCGCCTGAAACAAGCCTTACAAGGTGCGACAGCCTTATGCGAGCCGCCTTAATCTGCCTTAAAGTCAAAAATTCGACAATACTCTTTCGTTTTGCGCGCAAGTAGTGTATAATAAAGCAAAGCGTATTCAGAGGTGCGATATGGCGAAACGGCTGGGGATAATGGGCGGTACGTTTAACCCAATACATAACGGGCATCTATTCGTCGCCGATATAGCCCGGCGCGAGCTGGATTTGGACGAGGTGCGCTTCATACCAACCGGCGATTCGCCGCATAAGCGGCATGTGGACGTGTCGGGCTGGCAAAGGCTGGATATGGTCAGGCTGGCCATCGCGGGTCATGAGGGCTTTACCGCGTCGGATATGGAGCTGAGGCGCGGCGGACGTTCGTACACCTGCGACACGGTGCGCCAACTGCATATGACCGAGCCGGGCAGCAAGCTGTTTTTCATAATGGGCGGCGATATGCTGGCTACCTTCAACACATGGCGCAATCCCGACTGGATAGTCCACTGGGCCGACATCGCCGCTACGCCCCGCCCGGGCGACGACGGCGAACGCATACGCAGCGTGTGCGAGTACCTGCGCATGGAGTTTACGAGCGAGGTGCATATGCTAAGTCAGTGCGGGCCGGACATATCCTCCACCGAGATTCGCAGGCGTGTATGCGCGGGCGAGGACATAAGTATGCTGGTACCGCCGGATGTGGAAAAGTACATACTCGAAAACGGACTTTACAAAGCATTGGAGACTGAAAATGACGTCTGAAGAAATTACCGAAATACTGCGTGCCGAGCTGAAGCCCAAACGCTTTAAGCATACATTGGGCGTGGTCGATACGGCGCGCGAAATGGCAATTATATTCGGCGAGGACGAGCAGCTTGCCGCGCGCGCGGGGCTTTTGCACGACAACGCAAAGGCGTTCGACTTAAAGCGCATGTGCGAGATCGCCGATCAGGCGGGACTTATGCTCACGCCCGAGGAGCGCGCGTCTGCGGCGCTTTTACACGCGCCGGTGGGGGCGTATCTGGCAAGGGCGCGCTTTGGCGAAACCGACGAGCGCGTGATTAATGCGATACGCTACCACACGACCGGCCGGCCGAATATGAGCGCGCTGGAGGCGATAGTGTACCTTGCGGACATGATAGAGCCTAACCGCGACGCATTTTTAGGGCTGGAGGATCTGCGGGTGATGGCGCGCAGGGATTTGTTCGCGGCGCTTGAAATGGGGCTGGGCATGAGCAATTCATACGTGCTCAAGCGCGGCCAGACGCTCTTTGAGCGATCTAAAAAGGCATATGACTGGGTAAGGCAATATAATAAAGGCAGAAACGATTATGCAGGGAGGAATGCAAGTGCAGTCTAAGGAATTGGCATTGGCGGCAGCGCGTGCGCTGGATGATAAGAAGGGTGTAAAGATACTGGTACTGGACGTACAGCATTTGACGATCATTGCAGACTATTTCGTAATAGCCAGCGGCCGCTCCGCGAACCAGGTGCGCGCCCTGATCGACGAGGTGGACGACAAACTGTCCGAGCTGGGCGAGAATCCGCGCCGCCGCGAGGGCACGAACGAAGGCCGCTGGGCCGTGCTGGACTACGGCAACGTGCTGGTACACGTATTCCATGAGCAGGAGCGCGAGTATTACAACCTCGAACGCCTGTGGATGGACGGCTCCAATCAGGTGGAGTTTGTGCAGAACGAGGACTAATGAAGTAAACAAAGTGCGCCGCCTGCGCCTTAAAACGCGTCGGGCGGCGCATTGCATTTTGGCAGGAGGGCGCTATTTACATAACCTGTCGAAACGCGAACGAGCAGGACGCAAACCTGCTCGTAGGCATATACAACGCTGCGTTTTACGACGACTTCATCAGGTACGGCCAATGCCCGGCATACGGCCGCACACGGGCGCGCATGGCCGAATCCGTGCGGAAATTTCCAAAGCAGATAATAGAATGCGACGGCTGGCCGGTGGGCGCGCTGTCCGTGGAAAACCGCGGCGAGGGGCGGTACTTCGTGGGCTGCCTTTGCGTAATACCCAAGTATCAGTGCAGGGGGATCGGCACGGAGGCATTCAGGCATATGATGGCCAAACATGCCGATTGGCGGCACGTGGAGCTGGTCACGCCCGCCGGCAATGTACAGAACATAAAGTTCTATACCGAAAAGTGCGGCATGACGCAGGGCGCGCATGAAATGGACGGCGACGTTGATGTCGTCAGGCTTTTTATTGAGCGCAGTTGAAAACGGGCTCAACTGAATATAAAAATCACCTCCGAAGCGTTTGCATTCGGAGGTGGCTGTATATCATGCGATAATCACTCGCGCACGACGACGATCGTGCCCTTGGGGCAATTGTTGTAAATCCACTTGGCGTTTTCGACCGACAGCCTTACGCAGCCGTGCGACGCGCGGCGGCCCAGATTGCGCACGGACGACGCGGTAGGCGTGCCGCCCTTTACCTTGTACAGTACGGAGTGGAAGTAGTACGCGCCCGATATGCGGTATGCGTACTGCGCCCAGCAGTTATAATCGCGGAAGTAATGCCATGCGTTTATCTGCTCTGTGGAGCGGTAGGTGCCCAGCGGCGTGGGCGTTTCCCGCTTGCCGGTGGAGCACAGAAAGCGCGCTTTGAGCTTGGAGTAGGAGCCGTTTGCGTATTCGTACACGTACACGCGCTGTTCGGATACGTCCACGATCAGCTTGTACGGATAGCGCGCGTTGGGATCTGGGCACTTCTTGGCCGATGCGGAGAACAGCAGCTCCTGAGTGGCCTTGTCAGCCACTCCGGTTTCGGGCAGCCCGCTGGTCTTCTGGAAATCGCTTATCGCCGCCGAGGTGGCCACGCCATATACGCCGTCCACCACGTTGGACAGCATGTACTCAAGCACTGCGAGACGGTTCTGCACGCGCCTTACCTGCGCCGCGGAGGAATCCTTCTTAACGTCGGAATAGTAGGCCGGTATGCTGCCAGATTCGATTATCGCAAGCAGCTGAGAATCGGCCGTGCCGTAATTCGAGGCGGTATAGCTGATAGTGCCTTTGGCGTTTAGCAGCGTCGCATATACCTGAAGCGCGTTCACCGCGTCGCTGGTGCGGGAACCGTATATGCCGTCGGCGCTTTCATAGGAGAAGCCCATCAGCGTAAGGTAATTCTGCAATTCGCGCACGCGATCGCCGCGGCTGCCTACTTTCAGCGGTTCAGCCGTGGGCACGGGCGTGGGCGCAGGCGTTTCGGTCGGCGCGGGCGGCGTGGGCACGGGCGTTTCGTCTGGCGCGGCCGTCGCAGTGGGCGCGGGTGTTTCGGCGGGCACAGCCGTCGCCGTGGGTGCGGTTGTCGGATTGAGCGTTGCCTCGGGCGTTGCAGTGGGAGCGGCGGGCGACGGATACGTTACGAAGTCGCTTACATATGCGTCGTCGGCGGGTTCGGCCAGCGCTATGCCGGTGCATCCAAGTGCGATTGCGGCGGACAACATGAGGCAAATCATGCGTCGGAACATAATATCACTCCAAAATGTGCGCCCTCACAAAAGCGGCGCGTATAATGTCATATGCTATTATTGACTGCGCACGCCTTGAAAAAGTTCCCATAAATACAAAAAAATGCCTGCTAGACTAAAAAAGATAATAGTATAAACATATTGCACGCGACTTGCAATATGTATTTGGGTAAGGGCAGTTCTTAACCGTTGGAGGTCAGGTTTTTAGTGACTTTGGGCAGGCATTTATATCGCGATGGTGAGAAGCCGCCTTTACAGCCTTAACATACAAAACGAGCCCGCACAAGGGCCGGCGCACTCGTCTGACTATGAAAAAAGCTCCCGATTTGGCAAAGCCAGATCGGGAGCTTTTGGTATAAGGCAGTTCCATTACTCGCGTACAATGACGGTCGTGCCGCGCTTGCAATTGTTGTAAATCCATTTCGCATTCTCGACGCTCAGGCGTATGCAGCCGTGCGATGCGCGCGAGCCGAGGTTGTTGACTGAGGACGAGGTGGGCTTGCCGTCTATTTCGTTATACAGCACCGAGTGGAACAGTATACCGCCGTCGATGCGCCACGAATACTGGGCATAGCAATCGAACTTGACGAAGTAATGCCAGCGGTTGGTGGGGCCGGAGCCCTTGAACGTGCCCAGCGGCGTGGGGTGCGACTTGGTGCCGGTCGAGCACACGAACACGCGCGACAGTGGGCCGTATGCGCCGTTGGTGTAGCCGTACACGTACACGCGCTGATCGGATATGTCCACGACCAGCTTGTACTTGCTGTAATTCTTGCCGTTGCCCTTGGACTTCTTGCTGGCTGGTTCCAGCGTGGGTTTAGCGGTGGGCACAGCGTCCTCGGAGTATAGCTTCTGCTGAGTGGCTTCATCAGCCACGCCGGTTTCATCCAGGTCGTTGTGCTTCTGGAAGTACTTAACGGCGGACTCGGTGTTGCTGCCGAACATGCCGTCCACGCCGTCACCCAGATAGTACAGCGTGGTAAGGCGCGTCTGAAGCCGCTTAACGTCGCTGCCTTCACTGCCCTTGGTCAGATCTTCGTAATATACCTGAAAATCGTCACCGGCGAGCAGCTCATATCCCTGGCCGTCCACAATGCCGTCGGCGACATAGGGAGTGGGTTCAGGCGTAGGTTCTGGCGTGGGCACAGCCGTGGGCGCGAGCGTCGGCACGGCGGTTGCCTTAACCTCAGCCGTGGGCAAAGACGAGCCGTAGTAGTGCAGCGCCGTGACTATGGGCGTGGCTTCGGCGGTCGGCTGTTCGGTAGGCTCAGGAGCAGCCGTCGGCTCGGCGGTCGGTTCAGGCGTGGCGTTGGGGTCTACATAGTGCAGCTGTGTGCCGATGTGCTCGGCCACAAACTCCTGAAATGCGATTACGCCCTTGCGCGTGCGCGGTCCGAAGTAGCCGTCGGCGCTGTCGTCCAGAAAGCCCAGCGTGCGCAGGCGCTGCTGAATCAGCTTAACGATGTCGCCCTGATCGTCCTGCTTTACGGGCAGGGGCAGCGGCGTGGGCGTGGGCTCAGGCGTGGGAGCGACTGTGGGTTCCTCGGTAGGTTCAGCCGTTGGCGCGCTCGTGGGCTTGACAGTGGGCGCCTGTGTAGGCTTTTGAGCAGGCTTGGAAGTCGCCTTTGCTGTGGAAGCCGGCTTAACCGTCGGCGCGGACGTTGACTTTACAGTCGGCGCTGCGGCGGGCGCGGAAGTGGTGCTTTCGTTTGCGGCCTTGCCGATTATTCCGGAAACTCCGTCGGCGAATGCGGGCATGGCGAGCGTAAGCGCCAACACCAGCGCCGCCAGCGGAATGATGAATCTGCGTGGCATTTGTATTTCACCCCAAAATGAGTAATTGCGGCGAGCCTGCCGCGGCTGACATATTATTAGACTGCTTTCGGGGCGTTTGGTTGCATATAATTGTCTGACATATGCCTTAATGTGAGAAATTTCAATCATATATTACATGATGCAGAATGGCGGGCGCAAAAAAGCCCGGCGGCGCTAAACCGTCGAGCCAAGGTGCGGTTGCTTATTTGCGATAGGAACGGTCGTCATACTGACTGCGGCGCTCATTGCGCTGAGGCGCGCGGTCACTATACCGGCTGTCGCGGCGCTCATCGTACTGAGTGCGGTCGCTATAACGATTGTCGCGGCGCTCGTCGTACTGAGTGCGGTCGTCATAGCGCGGCTGGCGCTCGGGGTACTGCGTGCGGCGCTGGCTGTACCGGGCGCGCCCGTCGTAATCGGAACGCTCGTCGTTGCGGGTGTGTTCGCTGTAGCGCGGCTGACGCTCGGCATACTGTGTGCGGCGCTCGTCATAGCCGCCATAGCTGTATTCGCGGCGCACGTAGCGGCGGTTCTTGCGCGCACGGGTGCGGGCGGTGTTGATGCATACCATTATTATCAGCACGCCCATCACCGCGATCAGGGGAACTATCCACAGCATGGAATTGTTGCCCGCGCTTTCGGTACCGCCGCCTATCGTCTCGCCCTGTATGGCCTCGTCTATGGAGGGCAGGTCGGTAACGGGCGCAGCGGCTACCGAATTGGCGGCTACCAGCGGGTAATAGTACTTGTCGCCGCTGGGTGCGTTGTACGTCAGCGTGCCGATCTCGTCGCCCGCGTTTATCGGAGCCTTTATGTCGCGCGAGTACGATACCGACAGCATGGCCGAAAAGTCGGATTTGATCTGGCTGATCTCGCTCTTTTTAGCGCATACCGGGTCAGCGTTTTCGGGCGCGGTTATGTCCA
Organism: uncultured Eubacteriales bacterium; assembly: GCA_900553645.1. The sequence continues at coordinate 7,946 of USEE01000003.1, read as the reverse complement.
GCGTTAGCACGCCGCCGTTTGCGTCGCTGGGGTCTGCGCCGTCCACGTTCACGGTCAGCGGGCGCGCGCGGTACAGCTCTACCGGGTCGTACCGCTCATACGTGGCAAAGCCGTAATTCATCAGCCGTATCGAGTCGATCCACTTGCCGTCGGTCGTGGACAGAAGAACTACGCTTATCAGATCAACGCCGTCTTTGGTGGCCGAGCCGACGAAGGTGGAACCGGCCTTGCTGGTATAGCCAGTCTTTATGCCTGTGCCGTACTGGTACTTATACTTCATCGATGTGTCGTTGCGCGCGATGAACTGGTTCTTGGTCCACTTGGTGGTGGGTTCGGAGCGCTTGTTGTTGGCGGGTATGGTATAGTTGGTGGTGGAGGCGATTTCGCGGAAGGTTTCGTTCTTCATCGCCTCAAGCGCAATCGTGGAAAGATCGCGCGCGGTGGTGTAGTGATCGGGGTCGTGAAAGCCGTGCGGATTGGAAAAGTGCGTGTCCGTGCAGCCCAGCGACTGCGCGCGCGCGTTCATCATATCAACAAACGCGCTTTCACTGCCCGCGACCAGCACGGCGATGGCTATGCCTGCGTCGTTGCCCGAGCATATAAAGAACGTAGTCAGCAGTGTGCGCCAGGTCATTTCCTCGCCCGTGTAAAGCCCCACAAGCGACGAGCCGTCGGGATAGGTATTGGCCTCGCGCGGTATCGTGATCGTCGCGTCCAAATCGCTTACGTTTTCAAGCGCGAGCATCAGCGTCATTATTTTGGTGGTGGAGGCGGGATAGCGGCGCGTGGTCGAATCCTTGGAATACAGTACGCGCCCGGTATGGCCGTCGATAAGTATCGCGCTGGCGGCCGTAAGATCGGCGTCGGTCAGCTCCTCGGGCTTACTGGTATCGTAAGCCAGCGCCGTGGGCGCGTACAGTGTCATGAGCAGCGTCAGCGCGAGCAGAATCGCCATAAGGCGCTTGCGCGTATGTGATAAAATCATATCGAATCTCCTTTGCTGGACACGTGATAAGCGCATTGGAAAGCCGCCATTGCGCACATGAAACGCGGGCGGCGCGAAAATATCATCCTTGATTATACACTACTTTGACTCATACTGTGCGCAAAGACATGTTAAATCATGCTCCGCGCGCACGAACTCTTGTATTTGACGTGGATTTTGTTTATAATAAAGGTGTATATGGTTATTTTTGCTGATGCACGCGGCGTTCCAGGGATAATCTATGCGCTTTAGGCACATTGTTTGTGCACGCGGGGATAATTTTTTTAAGGGCGGCGCGGGGGAGAGGAGTAGACCGATGACTAAGAAATTGCTGCTCGTGGACGACGAGCCTTTGATACTAAAGGGACTCAAATTTTCGCTGGAACAGGACGGATACCAAACTGTGCTGGCTGCCGATGGTGAGGAGGCGCTGGCCAAGGTCGATGCGGAGGACTTCGATCTGATACTGCTGGACGTAATGCTGCCCAAGATGAGCGGCATAGAGGTCTGTCAGCGAATTCGCGAGAAAAGCTCTGTCCCCATAATCATGCTGACCGCCAAGGGCGAGGATATGGATAAGATCCTGGGCCTTGAGTACGGCGCGGACGATTACATGACCAAGCCCTTCAACATACTGGAGGTCAAGGCGCGCATAAAGACAATCCTTCGCCGCGTGGGCGCGTCCAAGTCCGATGAAAAGCCGTCCACCGTGACGGTGCGCGACTTGACGGTCAATTTCAACAACCGATCGGTATCCGTCGCGGGGCGCGACGTGAATCTGACGGCCAAGGAGTTCGACCTGCTGCAGCTGTTCATAACCAACCGCGGCAAGGTGTTCAGCCGCGAGATGCTTATGGAAAGCATATGGAAGTATGAGTTCCTGGGCGATCTGCGTACGGTGGACGTACACATACGCCGTCTGCGCGAAAAGATAGAGAAGAACCCCGCGCAGCCCATGTATATCTTCACCAAGTGGGGAGTGGGTTACTATTTCACGGACAAAGATTAAAAACGTACTCGCGTCCGTGCGCTGGCGGCTGCTCCTGCTGTACATGCTGATGGTCGGCGTCGCCTTTTATGTAGTGGCGGCGTCGCTCATTAATCTGGTGGGCAATTACATGCTGGATCAGCGCGCGCAGGACGAGCGCGCCATATCCGAGCGCATTGCGATAACCATGGCCGACAAGCTGAATGCGCAGGATGGCCAGGCGATTTACGACGCGGCGGTGGACGCATCGCGCGAACACGGCGGGCGCGTGCTGGTGCTGGACGCATACGGCACGGTGCAGGCCGATTCGTATTCGCTGCTGAACGGCACTCAGCTAAAGCACCCCGAGGTGGTGGCGGTGCTGGGCGGCAAGGCCGGCGCCAACGGACTATATAAGGAAGAACTGCCCGGCGGCAACTGGCTGCTGAGCACATTCGGATTCGCGGATGACGCGTCGGTGTACGGGCTGTATGTATCGGCCATAGTGTCGGGCGGCCGGACAACGGGCGCGCTGGTGTATTCGGTCAGCGAGCAGGAATTGTATTCGCGCCTTTTGTATATCAGGCGGCAGATCGTATACTGGCTGCTGGGAGTGGCGCTGGCGACGCTTATCACGGTCATATTCATGTCGCGCATAGTCACGCGCCCCATAAAGGCGCTGAGCGAAGGCATTGAGCACATGAGTGTGGGCGACTTTTCGCACCGCGTGATAATCCGCGGCCATTCGGAATACGCCCAATTGGCGGCCGCGTTCAACATGATGAGCGAAAAGCTGGAAAACCTCGACCGTTCGCGCGGTCAGTTTGTATCCAATGCGTCGCATGAGCTGAAAACCCCGCTGGCCACGATGAAGATACTGATCGAATCGCTGATATATCAGGATGCGTTCGACCCGGCCATGACGCGCGAATTTCTGACCGATATAGATAAGGAAATCGATCGCCTGAACTCGGTAATCGGCGACCTGCTAACGCTGGTCAATATGGACAGCGGCGAAATGCGGCTGCGCCTGAGCGATTTGCAGCTGGACGAAATGCTGGCCGAGACTGTCAAGCGGCTGACACCGCTGGCGGGCAACCGCGACATAAACCTCACGCTGGAGGCGCACGCCGCGCCCGTCGTCGAGGGCGATTCCAGCAAGATACAGCAGGTGTTCTATAACCTGATCGACAACGCAATCAAGTACACTCCTGCGGGCGGCGACGTGCGCGTGGAGCTGGGCGAAAATGCGCGCTTTGCGATTATCAAGGTATCGGACACAGGCATAGGCATACCGCAGGCCGATATTGCGCACATATTCGACCGATTCTACCGCGTGGACAAGGCGCGCTCGCGCGAGACCGGCGGCACCGGATTAGGACTTTCGATAGTCAATCAGATCGTGCAATTGCACGGCGGTCAGGTCAGCGTTCAGTCGGTCGAGGACAAAGGCTCGGTATTCACGGTGACGCTGCCTAAGTAGCGCCGCCAAAGTTAAAGCAGGTTATGAGCCGAAGCTGTAAGGCTATTCAATAAGAAATATCGGCTAAGGCAGAAGTTTGATTTCTGCCTTAGCATGTGTTCCTGACTGCATGGAATCAATGGATAAATCAAAGCTTGGCAGCTCTTATTTGAATGTCATTGGCCAAAGAATACGAATACGCGCTTTAATTGCGTGATTTACAACTGACATGACACACTTTGGAGTGTGCTTTAATTTATGTCGGTGCAAGGGTCGATGACGCAGGAAGACTCTCTAATAGGAGTGATTTTTTGAAACGCAGGATTGCATTTGCGGCGGGACTGGCGGCTTTGATGCTGCTGACCGGCTGCTCGCTGGATCCGCTCAGCGGCAGGCTTACCACGCCGCCGCCGGATTCGCCTACCTATCAGCCAGTATCGCCCAGCGCCGAAAACGCCGCGCGCAGCGAGCTGAGGGCTAATCTGTATTTTGAGCTTCAGGACACGGGTATGCTGTCCACCGAGGGCTGCCAGATAGACGTAAAGTCGGATACTCAGCCCGAAAAGACGGTCATTGAAGCGCTGATAAGCGGCCCCAGCGCCCAAAGTCCGGAGCTTAAATCCATAATATCGCCCGATACGACCGTGATTTCGGTCGATACGAGCGACGGCGTGCTTATGGTCACGTTGTCCAGCGAGTTCCTCGCCGTGCCGTCCGACGCGCCCGCCGATTGGGAAAGCGACGCGTACTGGACGGCGGAGATACCGCGCCGCCGCTATCTGGCGCTGCAATCGATCGTATGCGCGATAACCGATATGGGCGAATACGACGGCGTGCAGATAATGGTTGACACCGACGGCGACCGAGTTGGCGAGCGCGTGGAGCGGTACTACTTCTACTCCGACGCGTCCGAGACAGACGGAACGCTGATGGACGTGGCGCATCGCGACGAGAGCGTGGTGCTCACCCCGCGCAACACGGTGGACGCGGCCCTTGGCTACATACAGGGCAAGGACTGGGACTCGCTTTACGAGCTGCTGGCACCGGGTGATATAAACGGCGAGCGGCCCGCCTATGACAAGTTCGCATCCGACATGCGCGCGCGCGCGTATACTCTGAGCGAATATCAGGTGGGCGACGCGATGGTTTCGGGCGACGGCCAGAGCGCCACGGTATGCGTGGACGCACAGTTCTCGTTCCGCGACGCGAGCGCGCGCGACGTAAGCGCGCTGCCGATAAGGCTGGTGCGCGAGGGCGAGGTATGGAAGATCGCTTATGCGTCGCTGGGCGGTCTGCTGGAGGGCTTTTGATAAGTGAAGTCATTTAACGCGCTTACGCGCAGGCAGAAGACGGCGTGGATAATCGCGGGCGCGGCACTCATGATTGCGGCGCTGGCGGGCGTGTGGCTGATTTCGGGCGGCAGCAGACAGGTGGTCGTGAACAACGACATCGTGTCGTCTCTGCCTGAACCCGAGACGGCCGCGCCGCTCGCGCCCATAGGCGACAGCCGCGCCGACCGCGCGATAAGCGTGTCGGTATATTACGCCGACGATACGCTCAGCCGCCTGAAACCCACCGTGTGCAGCGTGACCATCAGCAGCGATATGACGCTGGAAGAGGCGGTCGCGCGCGCCGTGATGGACGAGCCGGGCGAGGATGGCCTGAGGACGCTGGGCGCAAGCGACATACAGATACTCTCAGTCGAGGTCAGCCGCGGCATAGCGACGGTCGATCTTTCGATAGATGCGCGCCGACTGGACGCACAGCGGATGCACATGCTGCGCGCGGCACTGGTAAATTCGCTGCTGGACACGGGAAACGTATCCGCGGTTAACGTGCTGATAGACGGCCGCGAGGAGTGCATACTTCAACTGCCCGCAGGCGCGATGGGGCGGTTCGACTGCGACCTGAACGCGGTGTGGCAGGCGGCGCTGGACGAGGAGGCCGGGTTTACCGGTTCGGCCAGCTCAGATGCGCTTGAACGTACGGCCACGCTATATTTCGGCTCCAGCAGCGGCGAATACCTGTTGCCCGAGACGCACCGGCTCAGCGTAAGCGGCGGCGACTATTTGGGCGCGATAATATCCGAGCTGATGCGCGGGCCGGACGATACGAACGACTGCGCGCGGTTGCTGCCTTCGAGCAGTCAATACATGCGCGAAGCGCCCGAGATAATCACGTCCAGCGACGGCAGCAAGATAGCTGTAATATCGCTAAAGGGCGCGGCAGGCGATTACTTCGACCGCAACGGCATATCGACGGCGCTGGCGTTTGGCTCAATGACGCGCAGCATATGCGGGTTTGTGCCCAACGTTGACGGCGTGCTGTATGATATAGATGGAATTGTGGTAAACGAGCTGTACGATTCTCAGGGGCGGCTGATGTACACGTTTGCGGACGGCATCATGCGCCGGAGCGATTTCGATTCGCTGGTGGGCGATACGGCCACGCTGTATTATCCGGCCAGCGACTGTTCGGCGGTCGTGCCCGTGTGCGTCGCCATGCCGCGCTATGATGTGGATAACCCGCGTGCGCTGCTAAAGCTGCTTATGCAGCAGCCGTTAAGTGCAGGCCTTAGCCGAGCAACGCCGGATATAGTTACCGACGCGGATACGCTGGGCGTGCGCGTGGAAAACGATCAGGTGCTAATAAACCTGTCGGGTGCATTTTATCAGGCGTGCCAAGGCCTGACGTCTGGCCGCGCGCGCACGATGGTATACGCCATCGTCAATACTATGTGTCAGATGGATGGCATAAGCGGCGTAAGGTTCTACTTCGACGGGGAGCGCGTGGAGAGTCTTGCATCGACCATATCAATGCGCGGGCCGCTGATGTACAACGGCGGCATAGTGCGCGCCGAGCCATAAATTCCAAGCCCCGCGCCTATTTACACGGTGCGGATTTGTAGTAAAATATATATGCACAATCCGGGGCGCGCTTTATAATGCGTTTAGGCTCAGGCAGTCGATAATTCGTTACTGCCGTGCGTGCTCCGGTTAAAAAGACATATTCATGAAAAGCGAGCCAGGGCGCATAAGCGTGCGCCTTGTGAGGAGGAACGGTTTTGCCTAACAAAACTATGGAGGAAATACAGGAAAGCGCGCCCGATCAGGTCGGCGCGCTCGTGTTGGACGGCGAGGAAGAGCAGGAAAAGTCCGAATTCGGCCTGCAGGTGGACGGCACCGAGATATTGCCCATGGTGTCGTTGCGCGATCTGGTCATATTCCCGGGCGATCCCGCGCGGTTCGACGTGGGCAGGCCGCAGTCGCGTGCGGCGGTGGAAAAGGCGTTTGCCGAAAAGCTGCCGATAATGCTGGTCGCACAGCGCGACGAAAACGTGGACGAGCCGGTCATGAAGGATATGTATATGGTGGGCACGATTGCCAACGTGATAAGCGTGGTAAATATGCCTACCCAGATACTCAGCGTGACCGTGGGCGGCTTTGCGCGCGCGATGCTGCTGGACATAATGCGTTTTCGGCCGTTTGAAATCGCGCGCGTGCAGGAAATCAGCGAGCGCGTAACCGACGACGATATAAGCATAGAGGCGTGCATGACCATAGCGCGGAGATTTGTGCAAATGATCGCGCAAAAGGCCGACAACATCCCCACGCAGTTCATGCGCAGGCTGAACGCAGAGCAAAACCCGTCGCGCTTTGCCGACATGATTGGTATGCACATGGTGCCCAAACTGGCCGACAGGATAAAGGTGCTGGAGACTGCGGATGTGGGAAAGCGGCTGGAGCTGCTGTGCCGGCTGCTGTCGCGCACTCAGCAGCTTATCGATGTCGAAGCGCGCATACAAAAGCGCGTGTCGGAGCAGATCGACAAGAGCCAGAAGGAATACTACCTGCGCGAGCAGATACGCGCCATACAAAAGGAACTGGGCGACCGCGAGGCGGGCGATATAGAGGAGTACAGGCGCAAGGCCAAGGCTCTGCCGCTGAACGACGAGGCGCGCGACAAGGTGCAGCGCGAGATCGACCGGCTGGAGGCAATGGCGCCCGGCACGCCAGAGATGGGCGTGAGCAGCGCGTATATAGAGTGGATACTCGCCCTGCCGTGGGGCAAGCGCCAGACGGCGGCGATAGACCCGCTGCGCGCGCGCAAGGCGCTGGACAAGGATCACTTCGGCCTGGACAAGGTTAAGGAGCGTCTGGTCGAATATCTTGCCGTACGCGCGCTTAAAAACGATATGAAAGGCCCGTGCCTGTGCCTTGTAGGCCCGCCCGGCGTGGGCAAAACGTCAATTGCGCAATCGATTGCGCGCGCGCTCAAGCGGCCGCTGGCGCATGTGTCGCTGGGCGGCGTGCGCGATGAGGCCGAGATTCGCGGCCATCGCCGCACGTATGTGGGCGCGATACCCGGCCGCATAATGTCGGCGATGCGGCAGGCGGGTTCTATGACCCCGGTTTTCCTGCTGGACGAAATCGACAAGATGGGCGCGGACTATAAGGGCGATCCGGCCAGCGCGATGCTGGAGGTGCTGGACGGCGAGCAGAACTTCGCGTTTAGAGATCATTATCTGGAGA
>USEE01000002.1 GCA_900553645.1 uncultured Eubacteriales bacterium | reverse complement strand
TTGCTCGCCTCGATCGGCCGCGACGGAGAAATCATGAATACGCGCCCTGCCTTCGACAGCGATTCCATCTCGTCGCATTCGCGGTTGTACTCTATGCCGGATACGCTCAGCGACTTCGCAAATTCAGGATGCGTGCGGTAGAATAGCTGCGCCTTCTTGTCCACCTCGCCCGATTTGCGGTAACTGAGCGGCTGTGTGCGCACGATGACGATCTTTTCATAGCCCTCACTGATAGCCCACTCGTAAGGCACCTTCTTGGAACAGCCGCCGTCCAAGTACTTCCCGCCGTCGATGTCCACCATCGCTGATACATATGGCATGGACGCGGACGCTTGAACCGCCTTGAATATGTCCGAACACTTGCCCTTCTCAAAATAGGCAGGCAACCCAGTCGCACAGTCGGTAGCCACCGCAATAAACCGCCGCGCAGGGTCGAAAAACCGTTCCATATTAAGCGGGTCGATTGATTGCAATTGCTCGAACGCAAAGTCAAATCCAATCAAACCATGATTGCCGTGTATGGCTCTTAGCCCCACATAGCGAGGGTCGTGCCGGTAGCGCAGATTGATGCGCGCCGAACGCCCGATGTCGCTTGCAACATAGTTAAGCCCGTTCATGGCGCCCGCCGATACGCCGATGGTGCAGCTCATGTTGATGCCATTTTGCATCAGCGCGTCCAGCACGCCCTCGCCGTAAACGCCCCGAAACGCGCCGCCCTCAAGCACAGCACAGCCTTCAATGACGCCCTCGGGCGCACTGCCGCTAGGCAGATCGTTGATCCCCGAATATACCTTCTCAACATTATGGTGCGCATGTAACTTAAGTCTGTCCATTAAACCTGTTCCTCAACCTCTGAAATGTCCGCGTGCTCCGGCCAGACGATACCCAATTCGATCGCCTTGTCCTTAACACTCTTAAAATCGTCCCACGCCGCGCGCTTGAGCGACGTGTCGCGCAAAAGCGCCGACGGGTGATATGTGATTATCAGGTGCACGCCGTCCTTCTCGAACCACGCGCCCCGGTCGCGCGTTATGCGTATGTCCGGGCTTATCGCATTGCGCGCCGCCGTCGCGCCCAGCAGGATTATTATGCGCGGCCTGACCAAAGCCACCTGCGCGCGCAGATAGGGCAGACACGCCTCCGCTTCGTCGCGCTCGGGCGTGCGGTTGCGCGGCGGGCGGCACTTGACCACGTTGCATATGAACACGTCCTCGCGCTTTAAGCCTATCGCATTCAGCATTTTGTCGAGCAGTTGTCCCGCCGGCCCCACAAACGGCCGCCCGGATAAGTCCTCCTGCTCGCCCGGCCCCTCGCCAATCAGCATTATGTCCGCGTCGCGCCGTCCCTCGCCCGGCACGGCGCTGCGGCGCTCATCGCATAGGCGGCACGCGTCGCACTCGCGCACGGCCGACTCAATCTCATCCCAGCCTATCATGCCTCGCCCTCCCCGCACAGGAAGCATTGCGTATCGTGATCGTTAACCAGCCCCGCCGATTGCATAAACGAATATACTATCGTCGCGCCCGCAAACCTGAATCCGCGCGCCTTGAGGTCGCGGCTGATCTTTTCGGCCAGCGGCGTTGACGCGGGCGCACAGCCGGGCGCAGGGCGGTTTACGATGGGCTTAAAGTCTACAAATCCCCATATGTACCTGTCAAAACTGCCGTATTCATTTTGAATGGCCAGAAACGCGCGCGCATTGCCTATCGCCGCAAGTATCTTGCGCCGGTTGCGGATTATGCCCGCGTCGCACATCAGCCTGTCCACGTCATTTTCATCAAACGCCGCCACGCGCTCCGGCTCGAAATCGCAAAGCGCGCGCCGAAACGCCGGGCGTTTTTTAAGTATAGTCAGCCAGCTAAGCCCCGCCTGCATACCTTCAAGTATAATCAGCTCAAACAAATGCCGGTCGTCGTGAACAGGCCGTCCCCACTCGCCGTCGTGATACGCGATGTAGTCCGCGTCGTCCGTGCACCATGTGCAGCGCATATAGTTAGTCCCCCTTGGCCGTGGTTTTGCCCGCGGCACGCTCGCGCGTGAGCACAAACGCCCGCACCAGCGAGTATATGATCGATACCACGGGTATGCTGAGCAGCAGTCCGGCCAGCCCGAACAGCGTGCCGCCCACCGTGGCCGCCGCCAGTACCCACAGGCTGGGCAGGCGTATCGCATTGCCCATCACGCGCGGGTAAATCACGTTGCCCTCAAATTGCTGAAGCAGGGTTATGTATACCACGAACCATAGCCCCGTAAATATATCAGCCTGCACCGCGATAAGTATCGCGTTGACCGTCACCATTATGAATATGCCGAATATGGGTATCAGCGCGCCGATGCCCATAAGCACGCCCGCAAATATCGGCGACGGAAAGCCGATTATCGCCATGCCCGTGGCCGTAAGCGTGCATAAAATGCACGCCTCGGTCAGCATACCAGTCATGTAGCCCCGGAACGTGGTCTGCGCCAGCGAGCATACGTTAATCACGCGCTCGGCCCAGTCGCGCGGCAGTACCGCCTGACACAGCCTGCGCCAGTGCGCCGCCATGCGCTCCTTGTTAAAGAGCATGTATATGCTCTTTATGAAGCCTAAGAATATCTCGACCACGCTGCTGGTTATGTCGCGCGTGGTGGACATCAGCTGCGGCAGCGACGACGTGACCCACTCGATCACGGTCATGGCAATCGAGTTCCAGTCGAATTGCAGGTGGGTGAGTATTTCCTCGTCCAGATCGTACTTTTCAACCAGCTTTGCGGCGGCGTCGTACAGCTCCTTGCCCAGCATGGGCAGCATACTGCTCAGCGATTGCAGCGCCACGGTCAATTGCGGCAGCACCACGAATATAAGCGTAAGCACGAATGCTAATAGCAGTATATAGCACAGCGCCACGCTTAAACCGCGCCGCACCGACTTTTGCTTTATCCAGCAGAACACATGCCCCTCGAAAAGGCGCAGCGGTATGTTGAGCACGAACGCCAGCAATACGCCCACCAGCACGGGCGCAAGTGCGCGCATCACGTTATTGAACCAGCCTGTGACCTCTCCCAGATTTTGCAATAGTACGTACAGCACCACGCCGAACGCCACAGTGGGCGCGACGCGCAGGAAAAACTGGTGCGATTCGGCGTTGTACGCGCTGTGCCGGAGCGGCTTTTCAAACACCGCGTCGGCCATATGGTCGGGCGAGGGGCGCTTTTCGGCCTTGCCGCCCGGCCGCACTATGCGGGCGCTGATCTTATTGCGGCCGCGCTTATCGCTCATAGGGCGAATACCTCCTTAATAAACAACACAGAACCGTATGACATATGCCTTGCGGCGTTTATGAATAAATCACTTCATCATATTATATCATGCGCCGCGCCGGGTGAGAAGTCCTTGCGCGACATGTACGTGGTTTTGTATGGAAAGGCGCGCGTCAAAACCAGTGCTTGCGCTTGAATATGAAGAAGCTCAACGCGCATACCGCGACGCTCAAAAGCGCGACGTAGACGTATCCCATCGGCCAGCCGTATTCGGGCATTATGAAGTTCATGCCATACCAGCCCGCAATCAGCGTAAGCGGCATGAATACCGCGCTCAGTACGGTGAATATCTTCATGATCTGGTTTTGTTCGATGTCTATCTGTGCCTGATACGTGTCGCTGGCCTGCGCTATGCACTCGCTCATGTGCGCGGTCGACTCGATAAGCCGGTCGATTCGCCGCCCCAGCGCCCCCAGCAGCTTGAGCGCGTCGTCGGTCACTGCGCCGTTTTCGTTTTCGCACAGCCGGTCAAGTATTACGTCCAGCTGCTCATAATACCGCTTTATCTTCAGCACCGCGCGCCTTAGCGCGATTATGCGCGCGCTGGCCGCCTTTAACGCGACGCGTTCGGTTATCAGCCCGTCCTCAAGTGCGGTTATGTTCAGCTCCATCCGCTCCAGTGCGTCCACGTCGTCCTCGGTCATCTCGTCGAGCAGCAGCGCCAGAGCGCGAAACGGCTTTTCGTCCGGGGCAAGCTGGCAGACAATGCCGCTTATCCGCGCGTTTGTACAGCTTATCAGCATGTCGCCCGCGCCGCAATATATCGCAATGTGCCCGCCCGCCGCGTTGCCCGAACCGGCAAGCTGTACGTCATAATACCGCATGGCGATAAAGAAGCCGTCGTTTCCAACCGGCGCGCACATGTGGCGGCTGGAATGCTGGCGGTTGAATATATCTTCGCCCACGCGCGCAATCATTTGCTTCTCATCGCCGGGCGCAAGCAGTTTTATCAATATGGAAGCACCTCTTTCAAACGCACATCATGTACGCCCATTATATTATAGGAAGGTAAAATGCGCAAGCAGCCGCTAAATATGCCCGCAAAAAAAGCGCCCCGCAGAAAATCCGCGGAGCGCAGGGCAGAGGAGGCAGTTTAATCGTCGAAGCCCTCAAAGTCGTCCATTTCGGCGTCCTCAAGGCATTGCATGTACCAGTCGTAGTCATACGGCGGAGTGCCGCTCAGATAGTGATTATCGCCGTAACGCTTTACCTCGCAATCCTCGCTCAGGCAAGCCCAGCTGATTTTGTAGAAGCGCGGCCAATCGACTTCGCGTATAGTGTAAATCGGCGTGGAAGATTCCGGGGGCAGTATGGTAGTGCCTTGCACGACGGAATAAAACTGGCGCTCACGGAAACTGTCGTCCCTATCTTCCTCATCGCACGTCTTAGTCAGATCGCCGACGCAATACGATATTTCAACGGGCTTTTGAGTATCGTTCACGCCATACAGCACCAGTTCGCCCGTATGATCGTCCATCATCAGGCATATATCCTGCTGGCTGCGCTGTATGAAGAAGTACGCCAGCTTCTTGCAGAAGTAATAGTCCACCACCGCGTCCGAAATCTGCGGCCAGCAGTCCATTATGTTCCACCAGATAAGCCCGGTGCGCTCGGGGCGGCGGCTGCGGAAGCATTCGACGAAGAACTTCTTGGCCTCGGCCTGCGAAATCTGGCTCATGCGCGCATATTCATCGAGGTTCTTCGGCTCTCGGCCGAACAGGAACTTGAGCTGGCTGGTCATAAGCGCTATGCGGTAGGTATAGGGCGAATCGGTCAGCTCAGGCGACGCGGCGTGATACAGGTACATGTCGTTGTTATCGACCGGCCACGACTTCTCCTTGCCGATAAAGCGGTATATGCTTGCAGGCGAATTGCAGCCGTGATAGCCCATCTCGCTGGCGAACACCGCGTTCGCGTCGTGATAGAAGTGCCCCTTGAAGTAGTCGCGCGGCCCCCACAAATGCTGTTCGGGCGTGTGCTCCTCCATGCCCAGCTTGTACGCCTCGCTGGATATGTAGGGCGAGCTGGGCAGGTAGGGCCGCGTCCAGTCCTCGGCGTGCAGCACCTCGGGTATCACGCCGCGCGTGAGCGTGTTGGTGGACGGGTCGCGCCGGTAGCCGCCCCAGAAGTTGGCCGAGTCGCACTCGTTGTCGCCCGCCCACAGGCAAATGCACGCATGGTGCCTCAGGCGCTTGACTATCGCGGTGACTTCCTCGCACAGCTGGCTTATCATGCGCTCGGTGTGCGGATACACGCCGCACGCCATCATGAAGTCCTGCCATATGATTATGCCGTGCTCGTCGCACCAATTGTAGAAGTAGTCACTCTCGTACACGCCGCCGCCCCATACGCGCATCGCGTTGCAGCCGATGTCCTCGACCAAGTCCAGTATGCGCGGTATGCGCTCGCCGTCGTTGCCATGCAGCGCGTCCGCGGGTACCCAGTTGGTGCCCTTTATGTATATGCGATGGCCGTTGACTATAAAGCAGAACTCGCCCTTGCCGTCTGCGTCCAGTATGTCGTCGCGCTTCAATTCAACCGTGCGCAGGCCCTGCCTGAACTTGACCGAATCGATCGGCCGACCCTGCTGGAGCAGCGTCACGGTTACGTCGTACAGATTCGCCTTGCCGTAGCCGCGCGGCCACCACAGCTTTGCATTGTCCACCTTAAACGTCATGCGCCCGTGTACGTACCACAGCGCCTGTTCGCATTCGAACCGGCTGTCGCCGCATACGCCCTCAACGCGCACCGAATAGAACATGGGATGCTCGCGCCCGATGTCCACGTCGAATATCATTGCGCAGGAGGCCTGATCGCCCTTTATGCCCGTGACCATCAGATAGGCATTGTCGATGCGCAGGGGGCGCTTCTGCAAAACGCTCACCGGCCGCCACAGCCCCGCGGTCACTATGCGCGGGCATATGTCCCATCCGAACATGTGCGCGGCCTTGCGGATTACCAGCGATTCGTAATTGTACTTCTGCGCAGACTGGAACGCGGCGATGGGGTACTTGCGCGCTTCCAGCGCCGCCGGGTATATATGAACCAGCACCTCGTTCATTCCGTGAACCAGTCCCTTGGCCTCGAACTGGTGGGGGATGAACATGTTTTCGGCATGGCCGATCTTCTGGCCGTTCAGGTATACGTCCGCGATCGTGTCTATGCCTTCAAAGTTTATAAAGGTGTTCTCGGTATCGGCGTCCCAGTCGAATTTGACCGTATAGAATACGTGCTCGGTCTCATGCAGGCGTGACTGGAGATAATTGTCCTGATAGTAAGGATCCTCCGTGCGCCTGCGCGCGACGTCCAGCACGAAATCGCCGGGTACGCTGGCGGCTATGGCGCTTTCGGGCAGATCGCGCTCCCGGGTGATCTCGCCCTCAAATTCGCCGTCGTCCAGCAAAGTCAGCTGCCAGCCGGAACCGAGTTTAAGTTCCTTTGAATAGCTCATAATTTTTCTCCTTGTAATTCAGATTGTTTCAAGGAATTTATGGCAGTATTATATCATGCAAACCGCGCTTCGTACATTCCCTTATCGAAATGCATAAAAATTATTTTAAGACAGGAGCACGGATATTTACTTTTTAAGGTGCTTTACACGGTCATCCCGCCTTGTCGTGCGCATCATAATGAAAAAGAGCGGCACAGTCCGTACCGCCCTGAAAAAAACAGTCATCCGCCCGTCCGAATGCCTTCGATGAGCCACCCCTCGCCGCCGCGCGCCGCATCGAACTCCATCTCCCACACGCGCGCATAACCCGGCCCCGCCACGCGCATCAGCCCCACCGCGCCCGTCCGCGCGCCGTACTTGAGCGCACAGCACGCGTTAAAGCGCATTACCTGCGCACGTATCGTTGGATAACCGGCCTGCGCGCCCGGCGACAGCAGCGCCCGCGCCTCCTCGTCCTGCCCCAGCAGTATCGCCTGTCCCAGCATCAGCGCCGCGCTTTCGGGCGTGCGGGGGAGGGCACTCCCACCGCGCACCGCCGCCGTGCGCCGCGTGTAGCCATGCGCGCCGCTTTGCCATATCTCGATCAGCTCATGCCCGGCCTCGTCGTCCGCCTCGCGCTCCACCCGCACCGCGCCGTGTTCAGCGGGGGATATGCTGCGCCCTGCGGCGCTTAAAAGCACCTTGCCCGCGTCGGGCGCGAGTATCTGTATAAACTCGCCCTCGCCGCACTGCCCGATCAGCATTATCCGTTCCGTGCCGGCTTCCAGCGCGCGCACGCCCCGTGCCCCCGCGGGTAGCCGCACATTCATGAGCACCGCGCCGCGCGCCACGCACGCATTCCCCGCCTGAACATACACGTCGTACCCGCCCGCCGACAGCCGTACCGCGCCGCCGCATACCGGCACGCGCTCGGGCGAAATCTGCACGTCGATCACCGAGCCCGGCCACGCGACTATGTACATGCCGTCCGGCGGTTCGCTCAGCGGCGATACGTACCCGCCCGACAGATTCAGCCGCCGCGCCGCGCCCAGTACGCCCGCGCACAGCGGATGATATTCGATATATACCGCCCCCTGCGGCGCGACTGGTATGCTCAGCGGGCTTTGCGCGTCGCACTCGCCCGCCAGCCGTCCGTTTATGTAAATCAGTCCCGCTGTGTCCGGCGATATGTACAGCACCGGATGCGCCATGCGCGTCTCCTCCCATCGTTGCCCTTGATATATGACTTAAAGAACAATATGCCTTTTAAGGCGAATTTAGAACTGCCCAGACCTTAAAAATCATGGCAGACCCGGCACATGTTCATACTTTCTTTTCACAATTAAGCCATTTTTCGCCAAACATATAGCGTACTATGCGTCATATGATACCGCCGTAAATTCTGAAAGAGAGTGAATTAATATGGATGTAAAGAGCGTAGCCGCATTTGCCAAGAACGTTTCGGACAACGTAAGCCGCGTGATAGTGGGCAAGGAGGACGCGATCAAGCTGGTGCTGTGCGCGATACTGGCGCGCGGCCACATACTGCTGGAGGATGTGCCCGGCACGGGCAAGACCGTCATGGCCAAGTCGCTGGCCAAATCGCTGGATGCGGACTTTGCGCGCATACAGTTTACGCCCGATCTGCTGCCCACCGACGTAACCGGCCTGTCCATATGGGACGCCAAGGCGGGCGAATTTACGTTCAAGCCCGGCCCGGTTTTTACCAATATACTGCTGGCCGACGAGATAAACCGCGCCACGCCCCGCACGCAGTCGGCGCTGCTGGAGTGCATGGAGGAGCGGCAGGTGACTGAAAGCGGCGTGACCCGCAAGCTGGCCGGGCCGTTCCTGGTCGTCGCGACGCAGAACCCGGTCGAGATACAGGGCACGTTCCCGCTGCCCGAGGCGCAGCTCGACCGCTTCCTCGTGCGGCTCAAGATGGGCTACCCGGATACTCAGGGCGCGATGCAGATACTGCGCCGCTTCATAAGCCAAAGCCCGCTTGAGGAGCTTCAGCCGGTTGTAAAGCGCGAGGAAATAGTCGAGGCGCAGAAGGCCTTAAAGGACGTTGAGGCATCCACGCCGGTAATGGCCTACATAACCGCACTGTGCGAGCGCACGCGCCAGTTTGAGCAGGTGCAGCTGGGCGTATCGCCACGCGGTATGCTGGCGCTGCTCAGGGCTTCGCAGGCGCACGCGCTGGTCGAGGGCCGCGACTTCGTAACGCCCGACGACGTGCGCGCCATGGCCGAGCCGGTGCTGGCGCACAGAATCGTCGTGCGCGGCATGTACGGCCGCTCGGGTCAGGGCGAGATGATCGTGGCCGAGGCGCTCAAGAGTACGCCCGTGCCCACCGAGTCCCCCGAAAGGGCGTGAGCGCATGAACCTGTTTTGGCTGCTGATTGTGCTGCTCGTGCTGGGCGGCGCGCAGTCGTTTGTGTTCAGCCGGTTCAACTTCAAATCGCTCAAGTACACCCGCACGTTCAGCAAACGCAGCGTGTATGAGGGCGAAACGGTTGAGATGGTTGAGCAAATCGTCAATCGCAAGCTGCTGCCCGTGCCGTGGCTGCGCGTGGAAAGCCGCATATCGCCCGATCTGCGCTTCCAGACCGCGCAGGAGGAGCGCGAAATATCCGAGGACGAGCAGTATCATAAGAGCGTATTCTACTTAGGCCCCTACTCGCGCGTCACGCGCAGGCATACGATCAAGTGCCTGCACCGCGGCGATTATCAGCTCAAAACCGTGGAAGCCACCGCGGGCGATCTGGTCAACATGGGGCGCGCCGCAAGGCAGCTGGACGTGAGCGCGCATCTGATGGTGTACCCCAAACTGCTTTCGGAAGATCAGATGGACATGCCCTCGCGCAAGTGGCAGGGCGACGTGCTGGTCAAGCGCTGGATAATGCCCGATCCGTTTCTGGTGGGCGGTCTGCGCGAGTACCGCGCGGGCGACCCGATGCGCAGCGTGCACTGGGGCGCGAGCGCGCGCACCGGCCGTATGCAGGTAAAGACATACGACTACACCGCCGACCCGCGCCTGATGGTGGTACTCAATGTGCAGATGCAGGAGCATCAGTGGGCCGAACTGATGAAGTACGAGCAGGACGTGATTGAATACGGCATCAGCCTTTCGGCCACGCTGCTGACGCGCGCATTGGAGGCGGGCGTCGAGGCGGGCTTTGCGTGCAACGGGCAGCTTAGCATACGCCCGGAAGAGCCCGTGGTCATCGCGCCGCAGCGCGCGTCCACGCAGGGCGATATACTGCTTAGCGCGATGGCGCAATTGCAGATAAAGCGCACGCTCAACTTCCATACCTTCCTTGAGGAACTCAGCGCGTATCAGGACATGGACATACTCATACTCAGCGCGTATGATTCCGAGCTTATCCAACAGGGCGTGGAGCAGCTCCGCGCGCGCGGCAACTCGGTCACACTCAACATAATAGGAGGCGGACGCGATGAAGAAGCTGTTTGACAACGCATTGCTCTGCCTGTGGCGCGCGCTTATGTACGCGCCCGTGATACTGACGCTGGGCGCGCTTTTGCCGGGCGGCGGCCAATTGAAGTGCGGGCTGTTCTACCTGTGCGGCCAGGCGCTTGCGCTGATACTGTCGTTCATACCGGCGCGGGCGCGCGTGGCTTCGATGATAGTTACGTGCCTGGCTTACGCGGCGGCGGGCTTTTTCTGCCTTGGCGTAATGGGCGCGCCGTTCATGGCCTTGATAATAGTCCTAAGCATAATCGCGTTTGCGCTCACGCTGCGCGCGCAGGGCGCGGCCATGCGCTACGACACGCGCGAGATGATTGCGGGCGCAATAATACAGGTGCTGCCGCCGCTGATAATCAAGTTATCGGGCATGGAGGCGCGCGTGGACTATACCGCGATGATGTGGGCGGGGCTGGCGTACTTCGTGATGTGCCCCTACATAATGAATAGCATGTCGGTGCGCGACGGCATGTCGCTGCGCGGGCGCGGCGGCAAGCCCATCGGCCGCATATCGTCCAAGAACCGCGCGATGGTCACGGGACTTATCGTAATCGCGGTGCTGGTGGCCAGTGCGGATAAGATTCGTCAGGCGTTCGAGCGCGTGGGCGAATTTATAATGTACTGGGTAGGCCAGTTCATCGCGTGGCTGTCCTCGCTGATGCAGAGCACCGAGGATATCAGCGGCGAAAGCGTGGGCGAATCGAGCGACATCGGCGGCGGTCTGCCCATGGCCGAGCCGAGCTGGTTTGCCAAGCTCATGGAGCAGATAGTCAAATATGTCGCGCTGATATTCGTGGCGGCCGCAATATGCTTTGCGCTGTGGAAGCTGTTTAAGCTGCTCAAAAAAGTCGCCGCGCGCATATCGGAGTGGGCTAAACGCTTTGCTCAGGGCGTGCGCGAGGACTATACCGAGGAGCGCGAACAGCTCATGGACTGGGGCGAGGTGCGCGGCGAAATGCTGGACTCGCTCAAAGAATCGCTTAAAAAATTCACGACCCGCGAAAAGAAGTGGGCGGACATGGACGCGCGCGAACGCGTGCGCAGTGCGGTAAAGCAGCTATATAAAAAGCGAGGCATAGGCATAAGCGGCATAGAATGCCTGAGCGCGCGTGAAGCCTTTGCCGAGATGAATTTGGGCGAGCAGGAACGCGGCAGGCTGGGCGACATGTACGACGAGGCGCGCTATTCCTCGCACGAAATCACCGACGCGCAGGCCGAGGAAGCCCGGCGCACTGTCAAATAACCAAATACGGACAATGCGTTGACACGGTGCGCGGCACGTTTATAATAGAACGTAGACGCGCGCCGATTTTATGCGTACATATAAGGAGACGATATGAATCCTCAATTGGAGATAAAGATAAAGCAGCTCCCGGATTCGCCGGGCTGCTACCTGATGAAGTCGCAGGGCGAAATAATATACGTGGGCAAGGCCAAGAATCTGAAGAACCGCGTGCGCCAATACTTTCAGTCCTCCAAGAACCACACGCCCAAGGTTCAGGCGATGGTAAGCCGCATCGAGGATTTTGACATAGTGCTGGTGGACAGCGAGCTGGAAGCGCTGATACTGGAAAACAACTTAATCAAGCTTCACAAGCCGTTTTACAATATCCTGCTAAAGGACGACAAGCAGTATCCGTACATCCGCATAGACGCGCGCGAGGACTTTCCGCGCGTGGAGCTGGTTCGGCACATGGGGCGCGACGGCGCGAAGTACTTCGGCCCGTTCACGGGTGCGACGGCGGTGCGCGACATACTGGACGTATTGCGCAGTGAGTTTCCGCTGCGCACCTGCGTCAACATGCCCAAGAACGGCCCCGGCAAGCGCGCGTGTGTGCACGCCCAGATCGGCCAGTGCATGGCGCCCTGCACGGGTGCGGTCACGCGCGCGGAGTATCACGCTGTGCTGGATAGGGTAATTGCGTTTTTAAGCGGCGACGATACCAGCGTGACCAAGGAACTGGAGCGGCTGATGCTGGAGGCCTCGAAAAACATGCAGTTTGAGAAGGCGGCGCTGTACCGCGACCGGCTGCACGACGTTGACGAAATTATGCAGCGCCAGAAGGCGGTATCCATGCGCGGCGACGATTACGACGTGCTGGCGTGCGCGTCGGACGGCGTAGACGCGACGGTGCAGGCGCTTTTCATGCGCGACGGCAAGCTGCTGGGCAGCGAAGCGTTTGTGATGGAGCGCGGCGCGGGCGAGAGTGCGGGCGAGCTTATCGAAAGCTTCATATTGCAATACTACGACGAAGACCATCCGATACCGCCGATGATACTTACCCAGGAATTGACCGAGGATAGCGAGACGCTTGAGCAGCTCCTGCGCGAAAAACGCGGCGGGGCGTTTGAACTGCGCCTGCCCCAGCGCGGCGATAAGCGCCAGATGATGGCCATGGCGCAGAAGAACGCGCGCGACGCCGCCGACAAGCGCGCGGCGCAGCTCAGGCGCAGTTACGAGCGCACGACGGGCGCTTTGGAGGAGTTAAAGAATGCGCTGGGTTTAGAGAAACTGCCGCGCCGCATAGAGGGCTACGACATATCCAACACGCAGGGCGCGCTATCGGTTGCGTCCATGGTGGTCATGCAGGACGGCCTGCCCGCAAAGAAGGAATACCGGCACTTCCGCATAAAGACGGTGGAAGGCCCGAACGACTTTGCATCGATGCACGAGGTAATCGAGCGGCGCTTCCGCCACGGTCTTAACGAGATAGAGGAATTAAAGGCTCAGGGCAAGCCATTAACCGAAGGCAAGTTCTCGCGCCTGCCCGACCTCGTGCTGATCGACGGCGGCCCGGAGCAATTGCGCAACGCGATGGACGCGGCGGCGCGCGCGGGCGCGAGCGTCCCCATGTTCGGCCTTGCCAAGCGCATAGAGGAGATATACCTGCCGGGCCGCGACGAAACAATCCTGCTGGACCGCCACTCCAGCGCGCTGCACTTAATCCAGCGCTTACGCGACGAAGCGCACCGTTTCGCAATAACGCACCATCGCGCGCTCCGCGCCAAAAGCTCCATATCCTCCCAGCTAGACACGATAGCCGGTGTAGGCGAAAAGCGCAAGCGGGCGTTACTCAAGCGCTTTAAGACGGTCGAAGCCCTGAAAAGCGCCACGGTGGACGAACTGCTGACCGCCGAGGGCATGTCGCGCCCCGCTGCGGAGGCGGTGTATGCGTTCTTTCACAGGGACGCGTAATAGAATGCGATAGATTTAAGCGCCGCAGGCAAACCCGGCGGCGCTCAAAATATCCCAATTCATTTTTCCAACATGACCGGCTGCAAATTCCGCCCATTAAGCGCCTCCCTAGCCCCCGCGCGCATCAATTCAAACCGCGCCACCAGCGAATTGGGTTTCTTAACCGGGTCGTCCTGCGCCATCGGCAGGAAGTACATATGCTTATAGTTCATCAGTGCTCCGATATTGCGCGCCGCCGCGCCCAGCGCGTCGTTGGTCGATACCGCGATCAGCACCGGCTTCATGCGCCGCAGGTGCGACTTTACCGCCATAGTTACCGCCGTGTCCACTATCCCGCACGCCAGCTTGCCCAGCGTATTGCCCGTGCACGGCGCGACAATCATGAGGTCGGTCATCGCGCGCGGGCCTATCGGCTCCACCTGCTGTATGGTGGTAAGTATGGGTTCCTGCGTGATTTCGGATATGCGTCTTTTTACCTCATCCGCGGTAAAAAAGCGCGTATCCATCGTATTCACGCTGCCCGACAGTATCGGCGTGATTATCGCGCCCTCGCGCGCGAGCAGCTCCATCTGCTCAAACGCGCGCCCCAATGTACAGAACGACCCGGTCAGGCAAAATCCCACGCGCAGTCCGCGCAGCACATCATCCATTTTCGATGCCTCCTTCTGACTTGGCCGCGTCCCGCTCAATTGCGTCCAGTATTATCGCGGCGGCGGTTCTTGGGCAATACCGGCCCGGTATGCCGCCCTCCTTCAGTACCCGCACGCCCAGCGCCCGCGCGCTTTCGAAGTCCACGCCATACGGCGCGCTGGCGGTTTCGACTATTATCGCGCCCGCGTCCATGTTTAGAAGCGTCCTTTCGTCGATTACGCGCGCGGGCACGGTGTTGAATACCGCGCTCATGCCCTTGACCGCGATGTACAGCGCGTCCATTGCCGCGGTTTCGCAGCCCATCACGTCCGCCAGTGCCCGGCTTTCCTCGCGCCGCGCCGCCACGCGCACGCGCGCGCCCATGCCGGTCAGCATCAGCGCCAGCGCCTGCCCCAGCCGGCCGAAGCCCACTATCAGCACATGCGCGCCCGCGACCATCTCGTCGCGCTCGCGCATAAGCGCATATATCGCGCCCTCGGCCGAGGGCAGCGCGCCCCGCCGCGCAAACGCCTCGTCCTTGTACAGGTCGATTATTTTAAGTTGCTTTTCCTGCGCAAGCATGTTCAGCGCTTCATCCGCGCCGCCGCAGTACACCCGCGCGCCCGGCCTGACGTGCTCCAGCACGGACACAATATCCGGCGCGTCGCTAAGCAGCGGCGCAGGCACGCGTCCCTCCCTTGCATAGGGCATAGGCAGTACCGCCGCGTCGGCTAGTCCTGTGCAGGGCAGACTGCCCGGCAGTCCCATGCTCATCACATGCCAACCGCGCGCCCGCGCCAGTTCGCACAGCGCCGCGTGTCTTTTGTCGCCGCCCACGACCAGCAGCTCCATACGGCATCCCTCCTGTATTCAGGTTTACCATAGGATATGCCGCCGCGCAAAAAGCGGTGAAAGCTGGACGGCATTGACTGTCGGCGGTATAATATATAATAGGTAGAAGTTTTAAGTTGGAAGGATAAGCGCATATGAATATAACGGTATATTTAGGCTCCAATCCGGGCAATGATCCCGCACTCAGACAGGCCGTGACCGAACTGGGCGAATGGATAGGCACAAGCGGCAACACGCTTATATACGGCGGCTCCAAGACCGGGCTTATGGGCGATCTGGCAAGCAGCGTCCTCCGCGCGGGCGGCAATGTGACCGGTATTGAGGTACAGGTATTCAAGGACGCGGACATGCAGTTCGAGGGACTGACTGAGCTTATAATAGCGCCCGACATGCCCGCGCGCAAGGCGAGGATGATCGAGCTGGGCGACGCGTTCATAGCGTTTCCGGGCGGCACGGGCACGCTGGAGGAGGTAGCCGAGGTTATGTCGCTGGTATCGCTCAAGTGGGTCAGCGCGCCCTGCATACTGTACAACCTGAACGGCTATTACGAGGGACTGCGTATGCAGCTAAGTAAGATGATAGAGAAGGGCCTGTCCTCCGAGGAAAGGCAGACAGACATTCACTTCGCCGACAGCCTTGACGACATAAAGCGGATTATAAGCGCCGTACAGACTGAATAAGCAAGCAATACTGCATATACTTTTTATGAGAGTTCTATTAGAACAGGCCGATAGTCTCAGCTTTGACATATATGCGTGCTATTATAAGCAATAATTCCTTGTAAACCGAGGTGCCTGTGGCATGAAAAAGCATAATATCCCGCGCACGCCGCCTCAGCAGGCGGAGCGATATTCGCCGGACGTGCGGGAGGGTCTCAGCGACGCTCAGGCCGCCCGCCGCGTGAGCGAAGGTCTTAACAACGTCGTCAGCGCGTCGCAGGGCAAGTCGTACGGCCGCATACTGCGCGACAATCTGATGACGCTGTTTAACCTGCTTAACTTCGCATTGGCGGCGTGCGTGATACTGGTCGGGTCGTATTCCAACGCGCTGTTCATCGGCGTAATCATATGCAATATAATTATAGGCACATATCAGGAGATACGCGCTAAGCGAACCATTGAAAAATTGCAGGTAGTCAGCGCGCCCACGGCGCACGTGGTGCGCGGCGGCACTGAGCGCGAAATCGCGGTGGGCGACATTGTGCTGGACGATATAGCGATATGGCGCGCCGGTATGCAGATAAGCGCCGACTGCGAGGTGGCCGAGGGCGAAATCGAGGTAAACGAATCGCTGCTGACCGGCGAAAGCGACGCATTAAAGAAGCGCCCGGGCGACAAACTGATGTCGGGCAGCTTCATTGTATCGGGCGAATGCCGCGCGCGCGTTACCGCCGTGGGCGACGAAAGCTACGCCGCGCGCATCGCGGGCGACGCAAAGGTGTTTAAGAAGCCCAACTCCGAGCTTATGCGCTCGCTCAACCGCATAATCAAATCGATCGGCATCGCGATAGTGCCCATCGGCGGCGCGCTGTTCCTAAAGCAGTACTACATTATGCACATGTCGCTGACCGATTCGGTGGTCAAGACCGTGGCCGCGATGATAGGCATGATACCCGAGGGGCTGATACTGCTTACAAGCGTGGCGCTGGCGGTGGGCGTAATCCGGCTGGCGCAGCGCAAGACGCTGGTGCAGCAGCTGTATTGCATAGAAACGCTGGCGCGCGTTGATACGCTGTGTCTGGACAAAACCGGCACGATTACTACCGGCGAGATGCAGGTGAGCGACCTCGTGGCGATTGACGCGCCGTATGAGTTCGCGGTGGATGCGCTAAGGGCATTTACATCGGTCATGACCGACGATAATCCAACCAGCCTTGCACTTAAAAAGCGCTTTGAGGGCGGCACGGACTGGACGCTCAAACGGATAGAGCCGTTTTCGTCGGCGCGCAAGTGGAGCGGCGCTGAGTTCGAGCGCTGCGGCAGCATAATCGTGGGCGCGCCCGAGTTCGTATTGGGCGAGGACTACGCGCGCGTTAAGGCGCAGGTAGAGGACTTCGCGGCGCATGGCCAGCGCGTGCTGGTGCTGGCTCAGGCCGACGCGCCGTTTGGCGATCGCGCGCTGCCCGCGGGCAGTATAAACATATGCGCGCTTATCGCAATCGGCGACACCCTGCGCGCCGAAGCGCCCGCGACTCTCAGTTACTTCGCCGATCAGGGCGTGGATATAAAGGTCATATCGGGCGACAACCCCGTGACGGTATCCAGCGTAGCGGCGCGCGCGGGTCTAAGCAATGCCAATAAGCTGATCGACATGTCCACGCTGCATACCGACGAAGATGTGGCCGCGGCGGCCACGAAGTACACCGTGTTCGGCCGCGTGACGCCGCAGCAGAAGCGCGTGCTGGTCAACGCCTTAAAGCGCGCAGGTCACACCGTGGCGATGACCGGCGATGGTGTGAACGACGTGCTGGCGCTGAAGGACGCGGACTGCTCGATAGCGATGGCCTCGGGCAGCGATGCGGCGCGGCAGGTCGCAAATATAGTGCTGATGGACTCAAACTTTGCGTCCATGCCCGCGGTCGTGGCCGAGGGGCGGCGCGTGATTAACAACATAACCCGCTCCGCGTCGCTGTTTTTGACAAAGACGATATTTTCGGCACTGCTGTCGGTGCTGCTTTTGATTATGCCGTCGGCTTACCCGTTCCAGCCGATACAGCTTACGCTGTTTTCGTCGCTGGCGATAGGACTTCCGTCGTTCGTACTGGCATTGGAGCCGAACACCGCGCGCGTCAAGGGCAAATTCCTTTTAAGCGTGCTGGAGCGCGCGCTCCCGGCGGCGCTGACTATCGTGCTGGGCACGGTGGCGTGCATGATTATGGCGGGGCCGCTGGGGCACGACATGAGCGAGGTGAGCACGATGGCGGTCATATTCACGGTGTGCGTGGGTCTGATTTCGCTGGTGCGCGTGTGCCGGCCGTTTAACATCATACGTGCGGGGCTGGTGCTGGCGTGCGCGGCGGCGTTCGCGGTGGGCATATTCTGCCTGCCGGGTCTGTTCAAGCTGATAAGGCTGGACATGCATCAGGGGCTGATACTGCTGGGCATGGTGGCGGCGGCGTGCCCGACGATGCTGGGCATAGACAAGCTGATTCGCCGCATACCCGCGTTCGCGCACAATCGCGAGCTGGAGGAGCAGTGACGATTGATGTACAGGCATGAGTTCGGCGGTTGGCCGGGCGAATGCCTGTGCATTTTTATTTTAAGGCAGAGACGCGCTTAACGCCTTAAAAGCGATATATGGCCTGAACAGCAAAACGTCAGGGCAGAAAAAACGGCATGAGCTTTCATCCGACAGAAAGCTCATGCTGCTGTATTATTTTTCCGGCAAAGTCACGCTGAACACAGTGCCGTGCTCCGCGTCGCTGGTGGCCGCGACGTCGCCGCCGTGCAGCCGCGCTATGCCCGCCGCTATCGCAAGCCCCAGGCCATAGCCCGACTTGCCGCCCGTGCGCGCCTTGTCCGCGCGGTAGAAGCGCTCGAATACGTGGCTGAGCTGTTCGGGCGGGATTACGTCGCCGGTGTTGGTCACGCTCAGCTGTATGCGCCCGTCGCGCCTTGCCAGCTTCACATCCACGCGCCCGCCCAGCCCCGCGTACTTGCACGCGTTGTCGATCAGTATCGCGGTCAGCTGCTTCAGCTTGGCCGCGTCGCCGCGCACGGTAACGCCCGGCGCAACGTCGCTTTCCAACTCCACGCCGCGCTCGAACGCGACCGGCTCGAACGTGAGCAGATCGCCCGTCACCGCGTCGCTCAGGTCAACGTCGCTCATCACGGGCATGGGCGCGGTCTGCCCGGCCTCGTCCAGCCGTGCCAGCGTCAGCAAGTCCTCGACCAGCCCCTTCATGCGCTGCGCCTCGTCCTCGGTGCTGCTTATCCACTTGTGCTGTGAATCCACAGTCTCGCCGCCGTGCCGGTTGAGTATGGACAGGTTGGCGAGTATTACGGTCAGAGGCGTTTTAAGCTCATGCGACGCGTCGGATATAAACTGCCGCTGCTGGTTCCACACGCGCTTGACCGGCCGGAGCGCCCAGTCCGCCAGAAACAGGCATATCCCGAACAGCAGCGCCAGCGCCGCGCCGCCCACCATAAGCGACGTAAGCGTGAGCGAACGCATGGCGGTGCGGATGCTGGTATCGCTGACAAACGCGATTTTGTACAGGGCTGCGTCGTCGGAGTAGGCGGAAAGCGCCGCACTCAGATCGTCGCCCGACGGCAGGGCCGATGGGTCATTGCCTGCCTGCGCATTATTAGCAGCGCCATCTGGCTTGTCAGGCGGGACTCCGCCTGCGTCTTTCGATGGAGCGCCGCCCGCATCATCGGGTGGAGAAAACAAGTCGTCGGGCGGTACGCCCAGCGCGGACAGCAGGGCGGGGGAAGTCTCCGCGCGCGTAAAGTACAGTCCCAGCTCGTTCAGATGCCCGCTGTCGCTGCCCGACGCAATCGCGGCGCTTATCGCAGATGTGAGGTCGTCGTCGCTTATCTCGACCGAATCGGAGTTGGACAGAATAACATTGCCGTCCGAATCGGCGAGTATAGATATTGCAGTCATGAGATTGCCGCCCGGATCATCGCGGCGGCCGAAGCGCTCTTTGGGCGCTTCCAGCCCAAAGCCCTGACCCACAGCCTGATTAAGCGACATGTCGATCTGGCGGCGCTGCTGGGTGTAGGTACTTATCAGCAGCGACACGAACACGACGATGAGCACTAACGATATAAGTCCCATAGTCATGGTAAGGAATTTGCGCTTCAGCCTTTTAAGCATCGGATTCCTCCAGACGATAGCCCACCTTGCGCCGCGCGGTTATCGTGACGTGCGCGCCCACGAACGCCAGCTTCTTGCGCAGGAAGGATATGTAGGCCTCGACGTTGTTGTCCACGGCCTCGCTGTCCGCGCCCCATACCTTGACGATTAAGTCTTCCTTGGGCACGAGCACGCGCGGGTTGGCCATGAGTATGCGCAGTATCTCAAACTCCTTGTAACCCAGATGCACCGAGCGCTCGCCGCAGGATAAGTCGCAGGTGTTCAGGTCGAGCGCCGCGTCGCCGAACTCCATGCGCTCCAGAGCCACATCGCCCTGACGGCGGCTGAGCGCGCGCACGCGGGCAAGCAGCTCCTCGGGCGCAAACGGCTTTGTCATGTAGTCGTCCGCGCCCATGTCCAGACCGTGTACCTTGTCGATAAGCTCAGACTTGGCGGTCAGCATAAGTACCGGCACGGCGCAGTGCTCGCGCCGAAGCTGGCGCACTACCTCGAATCCGTCCATGCCGGGCATCATCACGTCCAGCACAACCACGTCGTATAGGCCGCTCAAGGCATAACTAAGCCCGTCGTCGCCGTTGTAGACGGCCTCGGCCTGATATTTGGCCTCGGTGAGTATCTGAACCAAAGCGTCGCTGAGACGGCGTTCGTCCTCGACCACAAGTATTCTCATATCGCTTCACCCCGCGTGTATGATGTAAGGCGTATGCGCGCCCATTATTCTGAAAGGTATTATACGATATGAAGCTGAAAAAAAGCTAAAATTCGGATGAGGTTTGTGGAAAATGTAAGGCGAGGGAGGGCTTTTGGGCTTGGTTACGGCGCGGCGTTTTGGTAGGTATGCTGCAAATGTAGCCCATCCAGCGCGCCGCGTCAAGGACAAGCGGCTTCGCCGTGCCTTCGGCATCCTTGACACGGTGTGCTGGATGGGCTTCAGGATAGTCAAGGGGTTGTTGCCAACCCCTGTCAAACAGGGTTGACCTTGCGGAGTTTGGG
>USEE01000001.1 GCA_900553645.1 uncultured Eubacteriales bacterium | reverse complement strand
GAAATAGTGGAACTCGCCCGAGACGAAAAAGTCGTCCCGTCCATCGATATTAAAGCCAGTTCTGTCAAACGTAACTGCCATACGTACCTCCCATTGCACGTTTGGATTTATATGGACTAATTATAATTTTTACAATTCATTTTGTCAATAAAAGACTTGCAGCGCGTTTCAGAATGGAACGCCATTCAAAAACGCGCTGTAAGATGTACGCAGATTATATTCAGTTTGGCCGCAACGCGCGCCTTTTACCTGCCTCTGCCGCGCGGGTAATCGTTCCGTCCGGTATTTGCCTTATCCGAATACCTGCCGTGCGTCGCGCTGCGCCCGGCGCTCTTTGCGCTCGATACGGGGCGGTCGCGCTTGGGGGCATTGGCCTGCCTATTCGGCTTGCGGCTGTTGTCGGCGGGTTTACGTCCCGAGTTGCGCTTATCGCCTTCACCGTCTGCGCGTTCCCTGCGCTCGCCGCGCCCGGATTCGGGGCGCACCAGACACTTGGGGCCATAGCCGATCAGGTCGTCGCGTCCCGCCAGCCGCAATGCCTGCCTGACGAGCGGCGCGTTAGAGGGTACAGTGTATTGCATCAGCGCGCGCTGCATCGCCTTTTCGTGCGGCGAGCGCGCCACATACACCGGCTTCATAGTGCGCGGGTCCAGCCCGGTATAGTACATTGCCGTGCTGAGCGTGCCGGGCGTGGGGTAAAAGTCCTGAACCTGTTCCGGGCGAATATCGCTGTCGCGCAGGAACTCGGCCAGGCGTATCGCGTCGCTGAGTTCGCTGCCCGGATGCGAGCTCATGAAGTAGCATACGAGGTACTGCTTCTTGCCCAGTTGCTTATTCATATCGGCATAGCGCCGCGCGAATTCCTCGAACACGGGCTGGCCAGGCTTGCCCATCATGCTGAGCACGCGCGGGCTGACGTGTTCGGGCGCAACCTTTAGCTGGCCGCTGACGTGATTTTCGACCAGTTCGCGCAGGAAGGTCGAGTCCTTATCCTTGAGCAGCCAGTCGTAACGCAGACCCGAGCGTATGAATACCTTCTTTATGCCGGGTATGGCGCGCATCTGCCTGAGCAGTTTTACAAACTCGGAATGATCGGGCTTGGCGGCGGCGCATATCTCCGGGAAAAGGCATTGCCGGTCGGGGCAGGTGCCGCTCTTTAGCTGTTTAGGGCAGGCCGGACGGCGGAAGTTGGCCGTGGGGCCGCCCACGTCGTGTATGTAGCCCTTGAAATCTGGCATCTTGGTAAGCTCGCGCGCTTCCTTCAGCACTGATTCGTGACTGCGCGCGGTGACGATGCGCCCCTGATGGAACGTAAGCGCACAGAAGCTGCACGAGCCGAAGCAGCCGCGCGTCGCCATTATAGAAAACTTCACCTCGTCCAGCGCGGGCACGCCGCCCATCGCGTCGTACATGGGATGCCAGCGGCGCGTAAACGGCAGATCGAACGTGGAGTCCAGCTCCTTTTCGTTGAGCGGCAGCTGCGGCGGGTGCGCTACCAGATACCTGTCGCCGTGCTTCTGAGCAAGTCCCCTGCCGCGCACGGGATCTTGTTCGCGCGCGCATATGTTGTACATTTCGCAGTAGGCGATCTTATCGCTGCGCACGGCTTCGGCACTGGGGAGTTCTATATAGCCCTTTGGTATATCCTTCATCATGCGGCATGTGCCGCGTATCGCGCGGCGCTCCAGCGCGCCGTCCTCCATCGCCTGCGCCACCTCGAGTATGCAGCGCTCGCCCATGCCGTAGCTGAGTATATCCGCGCCCGAGTCCACCAGTATGGAATTGCGCACGCGGTCGTCCCAGTAGTCGTAATGCGCGAACCGCCTGAGCGAAGCCTCCACGCCGCCGATCACTATTTGCACATGCGGATACGCGCGGCGTATCATGTTGCAGTACACTATCGTCGCGCGGTCGGGGCGCTTGCCGGGCGCGCCGCCGGGGGTATAGCTGTCCTTGTCGCGCGGGCGCTTGGCTACACTGTAATGATTGACCATGGAGTCGATATTGCCCGCGCTGACCATAAAGCCCAAGCGCGGCTGGCCAAAGCGCATGAAATCTGCGGTATCGTGCCAATCGGGCTGACTGAGCATGGCGACGCGGTAGCCCGCATGTTCCAGCACGCGGCATATTATCGCATGGCCGAACGAGGGGTGGTCGACGTATGCGTCGCCCGACACGTACACAAAGTCCGGCTGATCCCAGCCGCGCGCGCGCATCTCCTCCATCGTCACGGGCAGAAATTCCATGTGCATATCTTTATGACTATCCTGAGTCTTCATTCGTTCACCATCATTTTTTTCAAGTATGTAAGACAGAACCGGCGCAACCGCCGCTTTTCCATCTTATTATATTATAACAGCACGTCCGGGCTTTGTAAACCGACTTGTCGCGCAGAAAAATCCCGCGGCCTGCAAAGAAGCCACGGGATTCGTTATAGGCATTTAAGGTGGTTATCAGCCTTCGGATACGCTCCAGCTATTGTCGCCGAAATCGACGGTCACGGTCGTGCCGTCCGCGAAGGTGGTGCGCTGGCGCTTCTTGTCGTCGGACAGAAATTCGTGCTTTACCATCTGAGACATTGCCACACGTTCGGTCAGCTTGCGCAGCTCCTTGACCTGCTCGGCGTTCTGCTTGAACTCGTCGCCGGTGAGGTCGTATTCAAGATAGCCCATATTGCCGTTAAGCAACGCGTGCAAAAAGCCCGTCGTGCCCTCCGGGATGCCCCACTGCGGGCCGCCCAGCTTCCACGGTATCAGCACGCAATCGTGGTATACCAGATTGAACAGCGGCACTGGTATCGCGGTCTCGCCAAAATACGGCGCCCAGTGGCAGAAGTACAGCGACTGCATCGCCCAGTCGTTGACCTCCTCGGACGAGGGCAGTATGTTATTGGCCGTGAGGTAGCGGAAGCAGCGGGCACGCGCCACAAGGCTGTCCTTACGCGTCATCGGGTGATGCGGGTTGACGCACTCGTCGGCCTCGTTGCAGGTGAATACGTCCAGATAAGTGCAATCCGGATGTATGCCGTGGCGGTACAGCTCCTCAAAATTGCGCTGTACATAGTCGAACGCCAGCTCGGCGCACAGGTAGTTCTGCTTGCCGCCCGCCCAAATCGCGTGCGAGTAAATCGTGCCGTCGGCCATCATCATGGCGTTGTCGGGATCGTAGCTCGCCGCGTCGAGGTAGTAATCGCGGTACTGATCGTGCAGGCCAAACAGATAGCCCAGCGAATGCAGCTTATCCTGCAGCGCCTTCATACCTTCCCAGCCGCCGGCCTCGGCGCACGCGGGCAGGTAATCGGGGTGCTGGTTGTCGTAGCCGTGCTCGCCCCAGCCGTCCAGATGCAGGTACAGCTTTTCCACGCCCAGTTCACGCGCCTTGTCGAGCGTATCGTTCCAGCTATTGAACGGGTGCAGACTGTCGTTCTTTTCGGGGTGCTCCTTGTCGTAGTAGCGCGAATCGGGCGATATGTGCTCCTTGCCGGGCACATGGAACACGCACGCGCCGATGAGGTTTGCAAGAGTAGGATTGGCGGCAGCCTTTTCCTTCAGTGTGCGCACGCGGCCTTCTTTCTCGGCTATTTTGCGGTACGCCTTGCACAGATCGTTATAGTCGCTGCTCGCCGGGAAGAACATGTACGATACCGTGCGCGGATAGGCCATCTTACCCATCGAGGGCAGGTGGCGCAGGCTTACGCGCGTGGGGCCGCCAGCAGGATGCGATATGTCATACGCGCTGTCCCAGGGCGCGCGCACGACCGCCATGTACGCGCCGTCGGGGGCAACCTCGCCCCACCACGGCATGTACGCGCTTTCCGAGCACATCTGGCCGTTGAACGGCAGAGCCTTGCCGATCTCGGCCGGCCAGTCGGTAGGCAGAATCTGACCCTGCATGGTGTTGAGCACGGCGTAGGAGCCGGGTTCGTCAGCGCACACGGGCGCGGGCCAGCGCACTTCGGTTATATTCAGACCGTCGGTCTTGAGCGGCACAAACGTAAAGTCGATCATGCCGGTGGTGCCGTTTACCTGCACGCGGGTTTCAAACGAAAGTTCGGGATAGTTTTCAAAATCGGAATACACCGTGCTGACGCCATTGCCCAGACCGGTTTTAAGCTCACTGCGCACCACGCTGCGCGCGGATGCAAACGGTATTTCGCCGTCCTTAAGGACTATCCGGCTTACCGCCTTATCATCGAAATGCCACTTGCGGCCATAGGCCACGGCGAAATCGCCTTCCAGCGCCACGTCGGTTTGCCACTTATACTGCATAACGGAGGCCTCCTAATCGGTATTTTCGCATATTGCAAGTGCAATTATATATCGCCGCGTCGAGCGCTGTCAACAGCGTGCCTCCGCATTCTTTGAAACGTTTTATTAACGCCGCCTGCCTTCGATCAATCATCGTTTTTCTGCTCAAAATGCGTAACGCCCTTGTACTCGCGGCGCATGTTGTACTCATGCTTTTCGGCAAATGCGCGCGAAATCTCGTCCGCATTTACGCCATAGCACATGAGCAGGTCGCCCAGATACATAAGCACGTCCGCGAACTCCTCCGTAAACGAGGCGCGCACCTTGGGGTCGTTCATTATAGCGTCGTCGCCCTTTTTCTTTATTATGTCGGCCACTTCGCCCATCTCGCATATGCTCCACAAAAGCTGCTTTACGCCCCGCTGCGGCGAGATCGGCTCCCATATGCCCTCATACTTTTTCTGAAGTTCGGTCTGCATAGCCAGTATATCGGAAATTCTTAAGTCCATGCCGCGCCTCCGCAATCTCTTATTTTCGTATATTTTAGCATAGTCCATGCACAGAGCGCAACACAAAAGCCCGGCGAAAACGCGCGCCGGGCAAATTTCCCGCCGCTATTTAAGCGGTAATATTATTTCATGCGTTTCGCCGTCATCCTTAAGCTGTATCCAGCCGCCCTTCATTATGCCCGCAGGCTGGGCCTTTCGGCAGTCCCGGCGCGCCTTTTTTTCGTAGCGCGCGCCGCCATAGGCATAGCTTACGCCGACCTCCTGCCAGTATTCGGGTACTTTGGGCGCAAACCTCAGCCGGTCCGCGCGCACCTCAAATCCCAGCATGTACCGTCTGACCGCATAGACCAGCCACGCCGCCGAGCCGGTATACCATGTCCAGCCGCCGCGCCCCTCGTTGGGCGGCGCGCCATATATATCCGCGGCCAGCACATACGGCTCGACTACGTATCGTTCAGCGGACTCCATACTGTCGGAGTGATTGGGCGGCAGCAGCATTTCCAATATGCGCCAAGCGCGGCGACGCTGGCCGGTCTGAATCAGCGCCATCATCAGCCACACCGCCGCGTGCGTGTACTGGCCGCCGTTTTCGCGTATGCCGGGCAGGTAGCCCTTTATGTATCCGGGCTGCTGGCTTCCCTCGTCAAAGGGCGGCGTGAGCAGCCGCACTATGCCCGCGTCGCGGTCGACCAGCAGTTCCCATGCCGCGTCCAGCGCGCCCGCCACGCGTTCACTGTCCAGTCCCGCCAGCGCCGCCCATGCCTGAGACAGCACATCGATGCGGCATTCCTCGCCCTGCGCACTGCCCAGCGGCGTGCCGTCGTCGTAATAAGCGCGCCTGTACCACTGGCCGTCCCAGCCGTGTTTTTCCAGCGCCGCCAGCAAATCGCGCCTGCGCGCCATGAGTTCATCGCTTATGCCGGACAGCGGTGCAAACGCCCTCAGCACTTCGCACATGAACATGCCCAGCCACACGCTTTCGCCCCTGCCCTGCGCGCCCACGCGGTTCATGCCGTCGTTCCAGTCGCCCGCGCCCATCAGCGGCAGACCGTGTATGCCGCGCGTATCGGCTCGCCTTATCGCGCGCAGACAGTGTTCGCGCAGTGTGCCCCGATCGTCCGACGGTTCGCATTCGGTATATATGTCCTCCGCGCCGTCCGGGATGCTTACGTTTTTTAGGAATGGCACAGTTTCTTCCAATATATTGTAGTCGCCGGTGTGCCCCGCGTACAGCGCCGTTACGTATGGCAGGAACAGCATGTCGTCGCTTATGTGCGTGCGTACGCCGCGGTATGGCTCGTGCCACCAGTGCTGTACGTCGCCGTCCTCAAACTGATGCGCGGCACAGCGCAGTATATGCGCGCGCACCTGCGCCGGGTCGGTATCGATTAAGGCGAGCATATCCTGAAGCTGGTCGCGGAAGCCATACGCGCCGCCCGGCTGATAATAGCCCGCGCGTGCCCATATGCGCGATACCTGCGTCTGGTACGGAAGCCACTGGTTCAGCATCACGTTAAGGGCGTTGTCGGGCGTATCAAAACTTAGCCTTTCCAGCCTTGCGCGCCAGTTTTCGAGCGAGCGCCGCGCGCGTATGGCCGGGCTCCATGCGCGCAGACTGCTAAGTGTCTGACGCGCTTCATCTGCGCTTCTTGCCCAGCCGATTACAAATGTGCGCTCCAGCGTTTCGCCGGGTCTAAGCGATTCGTATATGCGCACCGCGCCGCAGGGTGAAGTCGCTTGCAGGGCGTTTTTCGGGTTAAGGCGTGCGCGCTTCATAGCTACGGGCTGTGCGCGGTCGCCATCTGTTCCCAGAAACTCCAGCAGGTTCAGGCAGATTTCGCCGTCCGTCTCAACATAGGCGCACCAGCCCACGCCCGGCATATCGCCTTCGCACAATGCCATGCCGCCCTGAGCATACGCGCGTGTCAGGCGGGACGTGTGCGCGCCCATCACCCAATCCACAAACCCGGTCAGCGACACGCGCCGCGCTTTTGTCGAATCCAGCCTTACGCGCATGTATATTACCGGAAGCTCGTCGTCGCAATTCAGTTTCAGTTCATAGTCAACGTCCATAGCACGTCCTGAGAAGCATGTTTCGCCGGGCGCGTGGCGCACGCGTATGGGCAATGCGCCGCACGGCGCGGGCGTGAGCGATGCGAATGTGCCCGTCTGCTCGTCGCGCAGGTAGACGACCTGCTCACAGCCCGCATTCAGCACATCGCCCCACCAGCGCGTCAGTCCGCCCTCGCGGCTGCTGCCGTGCCAGATGAATCCGCCGCCATCCTCGCCCACAATCATGCCGAAGCTTTCGTTTGCGAGTATGTTGACCCATGGTGCGGGCGTGGGCATGTCCGCAATATCGATCACATAGCCGCCCTGCGCGTCGAAGCCGCCAAAGCCGTTGAAGCTGTTAAGGCTTGTTTCAGGCAGTTTCGCGGGCAAATACTCGCGCGCGTGTTCGGGCCACACCGTCTTTTCACATTCGGCGGACTCGTCGCCCAGCAGCATCATCTGCCTGTCGAGCGGCGTTTCTCCATTAAAGCGCACGGCCGCAATTGCGCGGATAAGCGTGCGCAGTTCGCCATGCAGCGTATGCCCTTCGATGATATGCGCGCCGCCGTGCGCATTCGCCATTGCGCGCAGTTCGTCCAGCGCGTTTCGGCGGTAATCCGCTTCACCAGCGCAGATTATTATCAAGTCACATTCCATGCCGAGATGCCTTAGCATGTACACATATCTTATTGCATTGCGCGCCGTGTCGTAATGCGCGTTTTCGTCCAGCTCCACAAGCAGTATCGGCAGATCGCCCGATATGCCCAACTGCCACAGCGATTTTCTGTCAAGCTGCGTATGGCTAGTTTCAGGCCTGGGCGCGTTTGCAAATGCCAGATATGCCGCCACGCGCATGATTGCAAAGGACTCGTCCGCAGTCAGTCCCATGAATTCCAGTTGTGTCCTTGCACGCAGACGGCTAAGTTCAGCCGCTCGCGAATAGCTTTCCGCGACGGAATACTTTTCTAGCATATCGGCGGCGGCGGTTCTGTCCGACGGTGAACACAGCGCAAGTCCAACCGTCCTGCGCTCATGCGGCGGCACGGTAAAGCGCGCGCGCACTGCGGCGCACGGGTCGAGTATGCGGCCCACGTCGCCGTTAAGCTGTCGTTCAAGGCCGCGCGGTTCCTGCCCGCCCCGCCCCATGAACTCGCGCCGGTTGCTTTCGCAGGACAGCAGCGCGTCCTCCGGGGCGCATATCATCGCGAGCGCGAACGGTTCATCCGCGCCCGCGTCACGCCTGCGCCGCTTGAAAAGCAATGCGCCCGGCGCAGGACTTTCACTCTGCACAAACAATCCTCTGAAGCCGGGATGCGCTTCGTCGTCGGAGCGCGCACTCAGTGCGATTTCGCAAAAGCCGGTCACTTGTACCTCAAGCGGATGACCCGAAGCATTTTCCACCGTCGCCCGCGCCAGCAGCGCGCCATCCTCGGGCGACATAATCATCTCCAGTTCCATGTTGGCGCTGGGTTCGCGGCGCGTCCATGTCGCCGCGCCCGGCTCAAACCTCGCCGCGCCCTTTGCCATATCAATCGTGTTTCCGTCGATTTCAGCCCACACGCGCGGGCCATAACGCCGGTTGAACGCGTCCGCGCGCCAGCGGTTTATATCAATTCCGCCGCGCCTTGTATAGCCGCCGCCATCTGCGGTCAGCAGTGCGGACGCATCTGGCCCGGTCAGCATAATCACATCGGGCGGACACATATCGGCGCTTGCCCGGCGCGCCCAGTTGCCGCCGGGTGCAGGGCGCTGAGTTACAGAAGGCTGCTCAGGCATAACCGACGCGCCGCGCGCGGGGCGTTCTTCCAGCATTATCGAAAGTGCGCGCGCCTCTGGGCGGCTCATGAACAGATGCACGAGCGCGTTGTCGGTAAGCGCGTTTGCTATTCCGATAAGGCCCATGCCCTTGTGATGCGCCATATAGCTCTTGACTATGCGATACTTTGCGCCGTCGGGCAGGCGGCCCGGTTCGCAGTCCACGGCCTCATAAAAGCCCTGCACTCCGCGAAAGCCCATCTTTTGCATTCGCTTTAAGTTTTCCACAGCTTTAACAGGCGCGAATCCGGCGGTCATCTCGCTGGCATATGGCGCGATAACGCCCGCGTCGCCGCCCGACAGCGCGAGGTGCGGCATTCCGAACGCCTTGTACTGATAGTTAAGCTGTGCATCGAATCCGTAATAGCCCGACTCCGACACGCCCCACGGCATATCCGGGTCGCGCGCCATCTGCTCGGCCAGCACGCCCGCAAGTGTCTCATAGAGCAGTGAGCCGCGCGGCGCGTCCATAAGCAGGTGCGGCATGAAGTATTCAAACATTGTACCGCTCCAGCTGACCAGCGCGTTATGCCCGCCCGCGCGCACGCAT
This sequence comes from uncultured Eubacteriales bacterium, assembly GCA_900553645.1. The sequence continues at coordinate 12,080 of USEE01000001.1, read as the reverse complement.
GTCCTGCCCAGGCTTTCAAAGTGCTTGGGTGGCGCATCGCCCTTCATCATTGCGGCAAAGCTGGCCAGCCGTGCCTCGCTCCCCAGCATGTCGTAATATGCACGGCTCAGCGCGCCCTGCTCGGTGTTCACTCCTATGTGGAACAGGTTGCGCACCTCGTCGTACAGCACCTTAAAATCCATGCCCGCGATGAAATCGGATATACGCGCCTTTAACTGTTTAGTTCGCTCGTACACTTCCGGGTCAGGCAGGGCGATGGGGGCGTTTTTGTTTAAGTCGCTGTCCATGAGCGAATCCAGCTCGGCCATGCACAGGTACAGACATCCCAGCAGATTGCCGCTGTCCACAGTGGAAACGTACTTTGGCCGCAGCGGCTCAAGCGTCTGTATATCGACCCAATTATATGGATGGCCGCGCCACTTGTCCATGCGCTCCAGACTGCGCATTGTGCGCCCCATGCGAGTAAGCATCTCCCGCACGTCGATAAAGCCCAGCTCCTGCGCGGCCACGCACGAGGCAATGTACATGCCGATATTAGTGGGCGACGTACGCATACTCGCGCCCACGGGCGGGTCTAGCTGCACGTTGTCGGGCGGCAGGCCGGTGTCGGATACGTTCTTGGTGAAGAAGCTCCAGCCGTCGCGCGCTACATCTCGCAGGTAAAGCTCGTCCGAACGGCTAAGTTTTTCCTGTTCAGGCATATGCTCCAGCCGCCTTGTCCAAAGCGGCGCAAGCGCAAACAGCGCACCCAATATCAGCGCGGGCACAATAGATACCGGCTGCAAAAGCGCGGGCAGGCACAGCGCCGCGCAGATGAGGTTCGGATACATCGGGCGGCGTTTTGACTGGGACTCCGCGTCGGCCGACGTTACCCATTCCAGCATGTTGCGCCCGCTGGCGTACACGCGGTATATCGTGCGGCATATCGCGTCCAATATGCAGGCGGCTTCCGGCGGCCATATGGCTATTCTGTAAAGCATGTTTACAAAGCCCCGCCGCGACCAACGACTGATAAGCACAGGCATAACCAGCGGCGCTATCCCCAGCGCCATAAGCGGCAGATTGCCCATGTACAGCGCGGAAAGCAGCAGCGCCAGCCCTACCGGCGCGCTTGCCGAACGAAACAGATTGGCAAACACCTTCCATCGGTCAAACGCGCCCAGCATATTGCGCCTGACTTCGCCGCCGCTGACCGGCACGCCGCGCCCCAGATAGCGAATGAGCTGCCAGTCGCCGCGCGTCCAGCGGTGCAGGCGCTTGAGGTAACTGCCCAGCTTCAGCGGGAAGCCGTCGTACAGCGGCGCGTCGCTTACATAGCCCGCACCCGCGATCATGCCTTCCAGCATGTCGTGACTGAGTATCGCGTTGTCAGGCAGAACGCCGCGCAGTTTGCCGTCGAACGCGCGCAGATCGTATATGCCCTTGCCCGCATAGACCGCCTCGCCCGACGCGTCCCAGTATGCCTCGCTCACGCCGCGCTGATATGCGTCGAAGCCGCCCCCGCCCGCCATTGCACGCACGAAGCCGTTTTTGACTGCGGCAAGGCTTAGTTCCATGCGCGGCGCGAGCACCGCCCAGCCGTGCATTGCGCCGCCAATATCCGCCGCACGGTTGAGCGGGTGCGCCAGCGTGCCCACCAATCGCCGTATACCGCCCGGCGGCACGCGCGTATCCGCGTCCAGCGTCATTACAAACTGATACCGCCCGACAATTTCCGCAGGTATGTCGCCCTCGAACTCGCTTTCACCGGTAAGCAGCAGCCGGTTCAGCGCCATCAGCGCGCCGCGCTTGCGTTCATGCGCCATGAAGCGATCGTGTCGGTCGTTAAACTCGCGTCGACGCTGTAAATAGAAGAAGCGCGTATGCCCGGCGCGCGCGTTGGCCCGGGCTATCGATACCCGCGCCGCGTCCGCTATGTCCGCATCATCCAGCTCCTGCGCACGCGGCGAATCGGAAAAATCCCCCAACAGCAGAAAGTCCACGCCCGCGCCCGGCTCAAGCGCCGCCATCGTCTCAAGCTGGCTTATCAGTTCCCGCGCGCGTTCGGGCGACGTGAGCAGGCCCGGTATCACAACGAGCGTACGCAGATTTTCAGGCACGCCCTCGCTCAAGTCGAGGCGCGGAAGCATCCTCGGCTTAATCAGCAGGTTGCACAGCCTGTTCACTGCGCCCTGACCAAATGCAAGCGCCGGTGCAATGCCTAAAACGCCCATCCACCACGGCATACCCAAAACGCACAGCGCGCATAGCCACGCAAGTGCAATCGCAATGTTGGCCGCGATGTACAGGTATTTCCCGTCGCGGCGCAGACGCGCCAACATGCGCATGGCGGGCGTATCCGCGCCCAGCGACGCGATAAAGTGCATCCTGCCCGCGTCGTCCACCAGATGCCAGCCCACATGGCGGCTGAGGCCCACCGACTCGCCGGCGGCGATTACGCACGCGCGCGCCACCGCGTCCTGCGATATGCCGCTGCGGCGCGCTATGTCGGACACCGCGCCTATATATAGCTGCTGAGACTCAAAATCCATGCGCGGATATATGCCCGCCGGGTCGCGCATCAGCCACGTATGCACACTGCCCAGCGCGCAAGTGAGCTTGCGCCAGTCTATGCGGTCGAGAGTGTGCAGCGTCTCCTTGGCATTCTTTATCAGCAGCGCATTTTGCGCCCCGGCGGTCTGCGCGGCGCGCACGGTTTCGTCCAGATCAAGCCCCAGCGCACGCATATGTGCGCGCAATTCACCCAGCCGAGCCGCCATGCCGCGCGTTTCGAGCATCTGAGCCAGCTTTTCATAAAATTCAGGCGCGCGCCGTATATCTCCCAGTGCCGACATCGCCGCGCCGCCCGCCAGCTTATCAGCGTATTCCATCGCGCTTATGCGCGCATACCCGGCCTGCACCACCTGGGCACACACGTCCGCAAACGCCGTGCATATTTCCAGCTTTAGCGCCGCGTTCAGCGCCCAAAGTTCTTCGGCTTCCATCGGCTCGACCGACTCAAACGTCTCAAGTACGGTCAGCAGCCGACGAGCGCTAAGCAGCAATTCCGAATGCACGCATATCTCGCGCGCCAGCAGCCGCACTCGCGCCTCTCGCCCCACGCCGGGCAGTTTGCACTGAAAATTGCAATTTTCCAGCGCCGCCATAAACTGCGATACGTTCTGCGCCGCCCAGTTAAGCGCGTGATCCTGCGCGCCGCTCAGATGCGACATGCGCTTTCTTTCCTCGCGCAGCAGTTTAAGCGCGGCGCGCCCGTCGCCCAGACGCACCCGCCCCTCCGCGTGCCACACCGTCGCCCTTTCGCTTATGTGCCGCCCCAGCGCGTCCTCCGCGAGCGTGTCATACGCGCGCGCACAGCCGTACTCAACCGACCTCATTCATCCGCCTCCCCGCGCCGCACACCGGCGCTTGCAAATCAAGCGTCATATGGCAATTATGCGCGGTTCAGGCATTTAACATACATTGAGGAATGGGCTGCTCAGGCGATTGCGGCCATCAGAAACATATGAATTGCCCTTGAGTTTTCCTTATACAGGCGATTGAGATTCTGCAATTGCAGCCATAAGTAATCGTTCATATAAGCCCTCTCAAGCAGGTTTCCGAAGTCAGATGCTTGCCAAAAGCTTTTTGAAAAACAAAATTGATAATGTGACATGCTTAAATTTCCAAAATGCAGGAAGTTCAAAAGTTATACTGGATTTGCTATCCTTTTCGTCCATTTGAAAGATATATCCAAATAGATATGCTATGGCCAAATCATGTGAGGCCGAAACCGGGCTATTTATTTCTGTATCGCCTTATCCGAAAATTTATCTCCTATGCCTGAACATGGTTGTTTACAGCCCTTTTCAAAAATCCAGTCAATAGCCGTCAGCAGCAAACCAGCCCATGCAATCACTGGCGGAGACAAGGGCAAGTGCCTTAATGACCAAGTGCGGCAGTTCGGCAGCCAATTTTTCGCAAAACAGACTTTATCTTCGACCACATCATCTCAATCGGGTTCAAATCCGGACTGTATGGCGGCAGATAGAGTGGAATCACACCCGCCGCACGCAGTGCCTCTTTTACACCATTGACGTGGTGCGACCGCATGTTATCCATGACTACAATGTCACCCCGATTAAGCGTCGGAATCAGCACGTTCTTCAGATAGTCAAGGAAACGCTTCCCGGTTGTGCCGCCCGAATACATGGTGTATGTGGTTTGACCGTTCAAGCGGACGGAAGACAGAACGGTTTGGGTTGGCGGTGTGTTCAGCGGTACGCTGCAATGTACCCGCGATTTCCCAGTCGCACGCCCGTATCTGCGGATCATGTTAATGTTCACGCCGCTTTCATCCAGAAACACAAGGTTGTCGTGCTCAGCCTTCAAGTTTAATTCTTTCCACTTGGCACGTTTTGCCCGCACATCTGGGACGCTTCTTTTCTGTCGCGGAAAGACTGATTTTCTTCACGCGGAATCCCAATGCGCGAACAGCCCGGCTCATCGTTGAAATGCTGACCTTCAGCCCTAACTGAGTGCAGAGTTCTTCCAGGCTAATCGTGGGGTTATTCGTAATGCACTGGGCTATCCGCGCTTTGTCCTTGCTGTTTAGCAGGGCTTTGCGCCCACGCCGCCATGTTTGAAGGTCTACGCTCCCTGTCTTCCGCTTGCGTTCCTCCAAATGGTAAACGGTATACTTGTTGACATGGAAAATCTTTGCGATTTCTTTCGCGTTGTGCGTCGCTTCGTAACTCTCTACCAACAGCTTCCGTGCTTCATTGTGCAGCATTTTTGTCATCTCCCATGCCTATTATACACCCGCTGTAAATGGGTGACGGATTTTGTGAGAACGGCTATAGTTCCATCACCTGCATATGCATTTTTGCAAACAAAAAGCGCCCTCCGATAGCGGAAAGCGCTTTACATTGCCATATTAAGTCGATCAGCCCACTGCGTCCTCGTTCTGCATGAACACATGCTCCGCGTCCCACATGCCGTCGAGGATTTCCTTGCGCGAAAAATTGCACTTGTCGAGCTGCTCGTCGGTCAGCGTGTTTATGTCGCGGTAGAACATGCGCGCGGTTTTCAGGCACAGCGGCGTGGGGCGCATCTTGAGCGCGTCGAACAGCAGGTCCTCTGCCTTACATATCTTACCAGTCGCCGCAAGCTGTCTCAGCACAATGTACAGCTTAGCCTCGTCCGTCTTTATCTCGGACTTCTCAAACAAGTCGCTGTTCTTGATATCATGGCTGGTCAGAATCTGCGCCAGCGATTCAAACGCCTTGCGTATATTGTCGATTATGTAATCGTCGGTATCTATCATGCCAATCACTCCTTATCCAGATTAAGTATGCACACCGGCGCGCCCAGCATTGCGCGGCCCACGATCTGCGCGCCGCCCCTGCCGTCAGGCCTCAGCGATACTATCCCGCCCGCGCTCTGGCACGCGCAGACTATGTATTCGCCCGCGAAATCCGCGTCGCGCGGTATGCTCCCGCCGCAATCAAACGATGAGGTCATATGCGGCATTCCGTGCTCGTCCACGTCGAATATGCTTATGCGCCCATCTTTGCGGGTCGAGCACAGCACATGTGCGCCGTCCTTAGATACGCGCACTGCCGCCGCGTCCGCATGTGCATCGGGCACAGTCGCGGGAAGCGCCGCCGCGTGGCGGTATGAATCGCCCTCGGGCAGAAATACATGCAGTCTGCTGTCCAGTTCGCCCAGCACGTATATCGCGCCGCACCTGCCGCGCGCCATGTGGCGCGGCCCGGTGCCTTGGGGCAGGCGCAGGAACGGTTCGCCCTCGCGCCACACGCCGTCCGCCTTGTCAAACGCGCGCACCATGTCGCAGCCCAAATCGCACACCAGCAGCCGCCCGAACCAGAATGCGCACATATGCGCGTGCGAGCATTCCTGCCGCTCGGTGCCCGGCGCATCGGTGCGCCCCGGCAGAGACTGAACCTTGCCGGTGAGCCTGCCGCCGCTCAGTTCGCCTATGGCGACCGCGCCGTCCTCAAAGTTGGCCACTGCGATTTCGCTTTCGTCCGGAGACAGCGCCACATGGCACGGCCAGCCACCGCCTGAGGATGCCCGCCCGCATTCAATCCACTTGCCCACACACTTCGTAAAGCTGACCAGACCGCCCTGCCCCTGCTGCTCGTCCACTGCAAACAGCGAATTGCCGTCCGCGCTCAGCGCAATATACGACGGGTCGCGCGTTTCTACGATCAGCTCGGGAGTGCTCAGGCGGCCGTCGTCCAGCAGCCGCACGCGGTATATGCCGCGCGAATCGCTTTTGCCGGTGTAGGTGCCCACGTACATGTCCATATCATCACCCACAAGAATTATACATCATTGCGGCGCATATTGCAAATCATGCCGCACACTTATATTTTTCCACAGCCTTCGCACGCCTTGTGATTGAATATTATTCATCCCGGCATATTATTTTCAGGCAGACGGACGCGCATTGCGCCTTGGCCTTCTGCCTGAAACAGGCTTTTTAGTCCTCTGCCTTAAACAGATGATGCGAACCCGCCTTCAGCGTCTTTCGCTCGCCCATGAACTCTGCTTCGCACTCACAGCCGAACGGCACATCTATAAACAGATGCGTGCCGCCATAGCGCTTGAACCAGCGCACGCCGATTCGGCCATAGGGCGTGTCAAGTCCGCCCTGCGCACTCAGCAGTTTTTCGGGCATGTAAGGCTTTACCTCAAAGCGGCGCATACCCGCCTCCAGCGCGTGTATGCCCAGTATATGCGAATGCAGGAACGCATCCGCCGCGCCGTACATCGGGTGGTTGTGCGAGTTCATGCCCGGATTCTTTTTAAGCTCGAAGCGCTCCCACACAGTCGTGGCTTCGTTCTGGCGCATGAAGCCCCACGACGGATACTCGTCGCGCGTGAGCAGTTCGTACGCGTCGTCGATATAGCCGTACTCGGCCAGCTCGTCCAGCAGATAGCGCGTGCACAGATTGCCGGTCGTGAACTGATAGCCAGAATTTACAAGCTCGTCGTGCATCTTCTTCGCAGCGCGTGCGCAATCTTTTTCAGGCATTATGCCCAACCACAGTGCGAACGCCTGGCACGCCATGGAACCGGTGCACATCGCGGCGTTGTCCGCATCGTACCACTTCGCCAGCATCGCGCGCTTTATGCTTTCGGCCAGCTCGGTATAATGCTGCTCATCAGCCTCACGCCCCAGCGCCTTTGCCATGCGCGACAGCAGCTTGCAATTGAAGTACGAATACCCGGTCGACATGAATATGCCCGGCGTGACTATCGAGCGCGCGCCGTCGTTCGGCTCGCACGCATACGCGGGGCCAGCCCAGTCGCCATAGTAGCTGTAATTGACGATATAGTCGTCGCTGTGCGCGAGCAGGCAGTTTTCCCACGCTGCGAACGAATCGAACGCCTCAGTCAGCGTCTCGCAGTCGCCGAAGTGCGCATATGCCTCCCAGCCTGCCACGAGGAAGCTGGAGCACACCGGGTCTGCCGGGAACGAGCCGTACAGCTTAGGCACTGTGCAGGAAATAGCGCCGTCCGAGTGCTGCACCGACATTATATCGCGCACGATCTTCTTAAACATGCCCGCGCAGTCGAAATTGTAGGGCGTTTCCTCGAAGCGCACGGTCGCGTCGTTCATCCAGCCCATGCGCTCGTCGCGCTGCGGGCAGTCGGTCAGTATCGAGTGCATGTTGCCTTCCTCGGTGCGCAACACCTGCTCGTGCAGCGCGTTAAGCGCCGCGCTGCCGCTCACGAAGAAGCCCGCGGGCTGCATGTCGGTATGCAGCTCGACCGCCTCGATTCCGTCCATATCGGGTTCAAAGCCGGTCACGCGCGCATAGCGGAAGCCGTGATATGTGAAGTCGGGCTGCCATACGCTAAGATCGCGCCCGTCGCCCGCGAACGTGTACCTGTCGGTAGCCTCCGCGCCGCGCAGTACCGCCGTGTACAGGTCGCCGTTTTCGTCCAGTTCTTCGGAATGTGCAATAGTTATCTGCGTGCCCTGCGGCAGTTTTGGCAGCTTCATGCGCACCACGCCCGCTATGTTCTGGCCAAAGTCGATTATGCTGCTTTCACCCATGCGCGATATTGAAAGCGGCTTATACACGCGCTTTTCGCGGATAGGCGGTATCAGCATCGGGCGCATTTCGCCCACTGGCGCGCCGCACAGCTTTACATCCTCAAACCCGCCAAAGCCGACCTCTTTCCAGCCGGTTATGTCGATGTTCGCGTCGTAATCCTCGCCGTTGAACAGCGCGCTCTTTACGCTGGGGCCGAATCCGCATTGCACCGCCTCGCCCGAGGATATGCGCTCGCCGGTGCCGTCGGCGTACTCCACGTCCATCATGAACGTGAGCCGCCTGTCGCCAAAGAACGTCGCATCCCGGAACAGCGCGGTGTACTGGCCCGGATTGTCGCGCCAGCCGCCGCCCACCTCAAACGCGATGCAGTTGCGGCCGGGTTTAAGCATCCCCTCCACTTCGGGATCGACGACGTACTGACACACTGCCGAATAGTCGGTATGCGCCGGGTCGAGATGCGCATCGCCCACGCGCGCGCCGTTTATATACGCGTTGTGATAACCCAGGCCGCACGCATACAGCGTCGCGCACTTGATGCCATGCTTTAGTTCAAACTCCCGACGGAAGTACAGCGTGCGGTGATTCGCGTCCTCGCGCGACGTTACCCAAGGGGCATTCCATTCCACGTCGCCCAGATAAAACGATTCACATGCTTCGCTGCTTTCACAGCCCGCATCATCGCGCACCTTTACGCACATATCAATGCGCGCGCCGCGCTTTAGGTCTGACGCGCCGAGAGTGTGCTCCTGCCTGTCCGATTTTATCCAGCCGCTCGAATATACCTCGCGGCCCCCGCATTCCAGACGCACGGCGTATTCCGCCTGACAAAGGCCACGGCTATGCGTCACGCCCCACGAAAGCGTAAGTCCGTCCCCGCCCTCGACCACTCGGTCGCGCGGCGCGCCGGCAAGTTGCTTGCGATTTACCGAAAGTCTTACCGGCTTCATGGCCGGAGCTATTACATATGAAGTATCTTTCATAAAAGCCTGTCCCCTTCTGCCTTAAAGCATTATGCTTTACAAAGGCGTGCATATGAAAAAACATGCCGGGCTGATACCGATATAAATGATATGCGATTTATATTGCCTTGTCAATAGAGCAGATTTTACACGCGATATGGCTTTAGCGCGGCATTATGGCAAATTCTATAAATAGCGATTGATTTTTCCGCGGTGTAATGGTACTATGAATAGGTACAGCTGATAAGATAGTTAATGCGCTCAGACGCGCTTTTGATAAACGGCGGATTTCACGCCCCGTAAGGAGATTTACATGGGAGAAGCCATAATGGAGTCCAGCTTTGTGCAGAATATTTTGCTCTGCCTCCAGACATTCATGACCACGGTTGTACTATTTATGATACTCGGCGAGCTGTTCCCGCGCAAATGGGTCAGGTACAATCGATTCCCGTTCAACGAGTTTTCGTTTGAAAAGGACGGCAGCTTTTACCGCAGGCTGCGCATAAACGAGTGGAAGGACAGAGTGCCCGACATGAGCATACTGTTCAAATGGATGCTGCCCAAGCACGCCATACCCCAGTCGCGCTCCAGCGAATACTTCCGCCGGTTCGTGACCGAAACCTGCGTGGCCGAGGAAGTGCACGTGCTGCTGATGATTGCGGGCTACTGCGTATACTTTTTCGTATATCACAACGCGTGGGGCTTTATTGCGTCCACGCTGTACGCGCTGGGCAATCTGCCGTTTGTGCTGATTCAGCGCTACAACCGGCCGCGTTTTAAGCTTATAATGGAGCGCCAGAATCAGATAGACGCGCGCCGCAAGCAGGCCGAAGCCGCCAAGGCGCAGGAGGACAAATAATGCAGGTCATAGACATATTAATGGCGATAATGATGGCGCTTACCACGCTGTACGGCGTGTACTTTTGCGCAATCGCCATTTTGGGCACGCTCCGTAAGGAAAAGCCTATTCCCCCCGCCGCGCCCCAAAAGCGCATCGCCGCGATAATCGCCGCGCGCAATGAAAGCAGCGTAATCGGCAATCTGGTCGAAAGCGTGCTGGCTCAGGACTATCCGCGCGAATTGATGGACGTATTCGTAATACCCAACAACTGCACCGACGACACCGAGGAAGCCGCGCGCCGGGCAGGCGCAAGGATACTCAATTGCACAGTACCCGTCCACGCAAAGGGAGAGGCCGTATCGTGGGCGATCGACGAGCTGCTCAAATACCCCGAAAACTATGACGCGTTTGTGATAGTAGACGCGGACAACCTGCTCGACTGCAATTATTTTAAGGTATGCAACGACGCGCTATGCGCTGGCGCGCAGGTGGGTCAGGGCTTCCGCGACAGCAAGAATTACGGCGATTCGTGGATTGCGGGCTGCTCATCCGAATTTTACTGGTGCATGAGCCGCTTCTACAACAAGGCGCGCAATGCGCTGAACATGTCGGCGGCGCTCAACGGCACGGGCATACTGCTCAGCGCGGACTACATGCGCAGGGTGGGCTGGCATACCTCGTCGCTGACCGAGGACTTGGAATTTACGGCTCAGTGCGCGCTGGGCGGCGTGCGTATATGGTGGCTGGGCGGCGCGCGCGCGTATGACGAGCAGCCCAACAGCTTTGTGGACAGCTTCAAGCAGCGCCGCCGCTGGGCCGCGGGTACGGTGCAATGTATGCGCGGCTACTTTGGCAAGCTGGTAAAGCGCGCCGTATGCGAGCGCAAGCTGCAATGCCTGGACATGGCGGTGCTGTTCACCGGGCCTATCGTGCAGCTGCTTTCGATAATACCGGGCGTGTACTTCTTCCTGCGCGCCATGTTTTCTATGGACAGCGCTCAGGCTGTGCCTATGCTCATAATGACTGCCGCGGGCGCGGTTCTAAGCTTTATCGGACTGAGCCTCGGCTCGTTTGCGATACTTAAAATAGAGGGCAAATCCGTGCGCGGCCAGTGGAGCACGGTGTTTGGGTTGTGGCTGTTCCTGTTGACATGGGTGCCCGCCAACCTTATCAGCCTTTTCACAAAGCCGCCCAAGTGGGTGCAGATTCCGCACGAGCGCGCCATGTCTATGGCCGATCTGAAGGGCACGTCGGGCGACAGTCAATCGGCCGGGAAAGGACGCGGTGTATCGGCATGAAATATATATCGTGGAATGTAAACGGTCTGCGCGCGTGCGTGGGCAAGGGCTTTATGGACTACTTTAATGAGACAGGCGCCGACGCGTTCTGCCTTCAGGAAACTAAGCTGAGTCCCGATCAGATAAAGCTGGACATGCCCGGCTACACCGCGATATGGAACAGCGCCGATAAGAAGGGCTATTCCGGCACGGCGATATTTACCAAAAAAGAGCCGTTCAACGTGACTATGGGGCTGGGCATTGACGAGCACGACCATGAAGGACGCGTGATATGCGCCGAGTTTGACACACACTATCTGGTATGCGTCTACACGCCCAATTCTCAGCGCGACCTGAAGCGGCTGGATTACCGCATGAAGTGGGAGGACGACTTCCGCGCTTACCTCAAGGCGCTGGACGAGAAAAAGCCGGTAATCGTCTGCGGCGACATGAAAGACGCCCATCCATCATATAAATCGACCGCAAAAAAGCCCATTATAATTTGTGGTGACCTTAATGTTGCAGCAACCGCGCTGGATTTGCGGAACCCGGATGCCAATCGAGGCAACGCCGGATTTACCGATGAGGAGCGCGGCAAGTTCGCCGCCCTGCTGGAGGCAGGGTATACCGACACGTTCCGCGACCTGCACCCCGATGAAGCGAAGTATAGCTGGTGGAGCTATCGAGCGGGTGCAAGGGCTCGGAATATCGGCTGGCGTCTGGACTACTTCCTCGTGTCCGATTTCGCGCGAGAGTGCATCAGATCAGCCGAAATTCACACTGACATACTCGGCTCCGACCATGCGCCCATCTCACTTGAGATAGACGTCTAATATAAACTCGGCGTTGTTCTCGCGGCTGAAATCGATGTGGTCAATGATGCGCTTGAGATACTCGTTTTTGACGTCCGCGTCGAGTGCGTCGTCAAGCA